>NZ_JBCPSP010000022.1:0-92754 GCF_051129895.1 Pseudomonas sp. Je.1.5.c | reverse complement strand
ACAACCCAAGCCTTGGTCATCTTGGCTCGAAAGCTTGCCCGCGTGGCTTTCGCCCTGATGAAAAATCAGGGCGAATACATCACCAGAGCTATGAAATTGGCTTGCCCATAACCATAGAATCTCCCACGGATACCGCCAGCCGTAAGTGCGGAGCGGTATCTGTCGCAGGTTTGGAGGATATTCCGGCCTCTTCGCGGGCTTGTCGGGGCGCCGAACCGCCGCGAAGAGGCCGGAACAAACAACACAAAAGAAAAATTCAGACCTTGGCTTTGGCTTTGGCTTTGGCTTTGGCGAGAGCGTAGCGATTCACTGCTCTTGATCTTCGTACGCGCAAGTTCAGGCGCCGCAGATTCGCGACTTCAGGAGGCTGAGCAGAGGTGCCTGGAGGGCCAGGTGCGCCAGCACCCTTCGGCGCAGCCGAAGGCGCGAGATGTAGATTTGCGCAGCAAATCGTAGGCCGCGCGGGTCCGGAAGGCGCCGGCGCGAAGGGACCCGAAGCGCAGCGCAGGGCCGTATGTAGGAGCGAGCGGTTTTGCTTACTTTTCCCAAGAGAAAAGTAAGCCGCCGTAAGGGCGGAAAGGTGAATCAGCGTCGACAACAAAAATGGATATGCTCAAAAACCAAAACTACCGCCGCCGCAACGTCTCAGACGGCAACTCCCCAAACCGCTGCCGATAACTCTCCGAAAACCGCCCCAAATGCATAAACCCATAATCCATCGCCAACTCAGTCACACTGCGCACCGAGCAACTCGAATCACTCAAACACTCATGCACCCGCTCCAACTTACGCTGGCGCACATACTGCTTAGGGGTAGTCCCCAAATGCCGATCAAACAACACATAGAACGACCGCAAACTCATGCAAGCCTGCTCCGCCAACGCCTCAGCCGGCAACTCAAGCTTCAGGTTACGCTCGATGTAATCCAAGATCCGCTCCAGGCTAGCCCCCGGCGCTCCAAGGCTCTCACGGCGGATGTTGGTACTCATCAAAGTCAATAATTTGCTCGCCACGATCTGGCTGTAGTGCCCCTGCACCCGCGGTAACGAGTCACTGACCTCAGCCTCATGACACACCATCGCCAGCAAATTGACGAAGCCATCGAGCTCTTCCAACCGATAATGGTTGCGCAAGAACCGTACCCCACCACTGGGCCGATACCAACGCTGCTCATCGCAAATCGAATCGAGCAACCGCGTCGGCACCTTGAGAATGAATTTCTCACAGTCTTGCGAGTACGTCAGGTCAACGGGATCATCCGGGTTGATCAGCAGCAGCTCGCCCGGCACCAGGTGATGCTCGCGCTGCGGCCCGCGCCACAGGCAGTTGCCGTTGAGCAGCACCTGCAGGTGGTAGATGGTTTCCAGCGCCGGTGAGGTAACCCGCACACTGCCGCCATAGCTGATCCGGCACAGGTCCAGCTCGGCGAATTTGCGATGGCTCAGACTGGCCTGGGGGATGGGTGGAGCGCGACAGGCCGATGCAGTGCTGGCCGACATGTCGATTGACATAATCGGATACAGCATAAGGATCAGCATGATGGAACACGCTGCTGCGCTCGCTCAACAGGCGGCTTTCCATAGGCAAGGCACTCGGCTCGTTATTGTTCTGGTCGCCGCTTCCTACAGGCACATGGCCCGTGGTCGCGGTCGTTCACGGTCATTCTATAGGGCCGGTTGCAGGTGACAGCGGGCAAGTGACAACCGGTGGCTTGCTCACACACTAAGCAATATGGCGGGGGTTAGGCAATGCGACCTAGGCGAAGGGCGGGCGGATAGCGGACAGCATAGGGCATGTGATTGTCCGATTATCGAACGCTATTGCGCTGCAGCAGTACCGGCCTTTTCGCGGGGCAAGCCCGCTCCCACGAGTGCGGGCCTGTAGATAGATGTCGCTGTGTGTATATCTGACTTTGCGGGGTGTCCTGGCCTCTTCGCGGCCCGCGGCCCCAAGGGGCTGTGCTGGCACAGCAAAAAACCCACTGCAACATGGATCCCTGTGGGAGCGGGCTTGCCCGCGAAGAGGCCAGCCGAGCATACCCATCTATCAGTGCACAGCGCCCTCTGGCCGACCCGCCCAGCCCTGGCTGCGGGCGCGAAACTGCCTCGGCGCAATGGCGAACAACTCACGGAAGCGCCGGTAAAAATGCGGAAAACTGACAAAGCCGCTGGCCACCGCCACTTCAGTCAGCGACTTGCTCGTATGCTGCAACAGCTGCCGCGCATGGGTCAGGCGCAGCTCCAGATAATACCGGGGCGGCGTTGCCTGCACATGGCGGCGGAACAACCGCTCCAGGTGGCGCCGTGACAGCCCTGCATGCTGCGCAATCTCATCGATGCCGATAGGGTCTTCGATGTTGGCATGCATCAACTCCAGCGCCAATCGCACGCCACGCGGAAGCGTTGGGTCGATATCCGGCGCAGCAGCCGGCATATCACTCAACACCCGCGAACGGTCGCAAGCCAGCATTTGCTCCACCGCCCGGCGCAAGCCTTCGCCGCCACTGTGTTCGAGCAAGCCAAGCATCATGTCCAGCGCACTGCTGGCCCCCGCGCAGCTCATGCGCCGCCGATCCAGCACATGCGCCTGGCGGCTGACCCGCACCTGCGGGAACAGCTCGTTGAGCATCGCCCGACCATCGGGGTGAAACGCGCAGTCGTGGTCGTTGAGCAGGCCAGCCTCGGCCAGAAAGTACGCCCCGTTCCACAAACCGCCCAACAGCGCCCCATGCAGATCGGCCTGGCGCAGTTTGCCGCGCAGCAGGGAGCTGCTTTCCAAGCGAACCCGAAAACCACCACACACCAGCAGTACATCCAGACCCTGCCCTTCCAGATCGGCCAGGGCAGTATTGACTGGCAGGGCAATTCCCAGGTCGCTCATGACCTGGGCGCCCTCGCCCACCACCAGGATCTGGAACAGCGGCGTGGAGCTCATCAGGTTGGCGGTGACCAAGGTGTCCATGGCCGCTGTGAAGGCCATCATGGAAAAGTGCTCACGCAAGACAAACGCCACCCGCCGACATGGCAGGGCCAAGGCCGTGCGGCCAGCCGGATCGAGGTGGGCCAGGTTGCTGTTCTTCAATACGCTTTCGAAATGACTCATGGCTCAACTCCACCGCCAGCCTGTGCCCCGGCATTACCGGGGCGGATGGAAACGACCGTTACTTGCTCGCCTGGCTGGCGGCGCCGCGGGCGGCCGACAGCCATTGGTCGAACTGCTGGCGATGGGCTGCGACCCACTCCTTGGCGTGACGCTCGATGTCGGCGGGTTTCTTCTCGCCCTGCTGCATCTTCAAGTTCTGCGCACTCTCGTCAGCGGTAGTGAGCTGCATCTGCGAGAGGAACTTGGCAGCCGCCGGATTTTCCTCGGCGAAGTCTTTGTTGAGCACCGCTTCAACCTTGTCCACGGCAAAACCGAGGTTCTTGCCTTGGTACATGGTGTCGACCGCGTTGTTGCCATCGGGCAGATCGGTTTTCGGGACTTCCAGCCAGACCACGTCCTTGTCTTCCACCAACACCGTGGAGATCCACTGCGGCACCCAGGTGAAATAGAGGATCGGTTTGCCTTCCTTGTAGCGGGTGATGGTGTCGGCCATCAGGGCGAAGTAGGAGCCCTGGTCGACATGTACGGTTTTGTCCAGGTCATAGGCTTTGATGTGGTGGGAGATCACCAGCTCGCAGCCCCAGCCTGGGTTGCAGCCAGTCAGGTTGGCCTTGCCGTCGCCGTCGGTGTCGAACAGCTTGGCGATTTCGGGCTTGTTCAGGTCGGTGATGTACTTGATGTTGTGCGCTTGGGCGGTTTTCTTGTCGATCAGGTAACCCTGGAGCACGCCGGGCATGATGTCGCCGGCCTTGACCATCACCTGATCGCCACCGGCCTGCTGGTAGAACTTGTCGTGCAGCTTGTCCCACAGGTGCACGGTGAAATCGGCATCGCCGTTGGCCAGGGCGACCATCATCACCCCGTACTCGGTTTCTTTCGGCTCCTGGACCTTGTAGCCCAGCTCGCGCAGGCCTTGCATGGCGACTTCGCCACGGAAGCGCTCTTCGGCGATCGAGGGGAAGATCGGCGTGACCTTGACGCCCTCGCCCGGCAGCTCGGCCGAGGCATTGGCGCACAGGGCGGTGGCGACCAGAGACAGCGCGCAGGCGCATTGCAGGATGCTGCGGGAGAACTTCGATTCGTACATCGTCGCGTACCTTCTTCTGCTTGTTATGTTCACGTGCGGCAGTTCGAATGTGTTTGTCTCAGGCGGTCTTGCGCCGCTCTGCGTGTCCTGCACCAAACAGGCGCAGGACCAGGCCCACTGGCCCTGTGTGGTACCAGCGCAGGCTCGGGTCGGCACTGCTGCGGGCGCCCATGGCCTGGGTCAGGCGGTCGAGGAAGATCGCCAGCAACACCAGGCCCATGCCTCCGACCGTGGCCAGGCCCATGTCCAGCCGGCCAATGCCGCGCAGGACCATCTGCCCCAAACCGCCGACCGAAATCATCGAGGCGATCACCACCATCGACAGCGACAGCATCAGGGTCTGGTTGAGGCCGGCCATGATGGTCGAGGTGGCCAGCGGCAGTTGTACCCGGGTCAGCATCTGCCGGGGCGTGCAGCCAAAGGCACGGGCGGCTTCGATCTTGTCTTCCGGCACCTGGCGAATCCCCAGGTTGGTCAGGCGTACCAAGGGCGGCAAGGCAAATACGATGGTGACCAACACCCCAGGCACGTTGCCGATGCCAAACAGCATCACCACCGGCACCAGGTAGACGAACGCCGGCAGCGTCTGCATCGCATCGAGCACCGGCCGCACCACCTGCTCCAGGCGATTGCTGCGCGCACAGAAGATGCCCAGCGGAATGCCGATCACGGCGCAGAAGAACACCGAGGTCAACACCAGCGCCAGGGTGGTCATCGACGCCGACCACACGCCGATCAGGCCAAGCAGGGTCAAGGTCACAAAACACAACAGGGCCATGCGCTTGCCCGCCAGCTGCCAACCCAGCAGGGACGAAAGCAGGATGCCGATGCTCGGCGGGATGCTCTGCAAGATCATCTCGATGCCATTGAGCACTTGGTCGATCGGCCAGCGAATGGCGCGGAACACATCGCGAAAGTTGTGCACCAGGAAGTTAAGGGTGGCTTGCACCCAGTCACCCAGCGGTATGGTGGCCGACTGGAACGGGTCGAGCAGACTGAATTCGGACATTAGGGCTTACCTCGGCAAGGGTCGCTGACGCTTAGTGGCGGCTCAGGGTCTGCAGCAGCTGGTTCTTCGACAAGGTGCCCTTGAGCGCTCCCTCGCGGTCGAGGACCGGCACCGGGTACGGCAGCGTGGCGGCGATATCCAGCACCTCGTGCAGCGGCGTGTCGGTGTATACCGGTTGCCGTTCGTGCAGGCTGTAGCGATCCGTGGCCGCGGCGCCGTCGGCAGCGGTATCGACCACACCCAGCAGTTGCCCGCACTCGTCTACCAGGTAGCCGAACGGCACCCCGGCCCTGAAGCGTGGCGCCTTGCCGTTGACCCGGCAGACCAGCTCTGGGTCGAACTCGGCGACATCGCCGGCTTTGAGCACGCGCGAGCTGTCAAAGCCCTTGAAGAAGGTGCGCACGTAGTCGTTGGCGGGCTGGTTGATCAGCTCTTGCGGGGTGCCGATCTGCACGACTTTGCCGCCTTCCATGATCGCGATGCGATGGCCGATGCGGATGGCTTCTTCGATGTCGTGGGAAATGAAGATGATGGTGCGTTGTTGCTCGGCCTGCAGGCGGATCAGCTCGCCTTGCATTTCACTGCGGATCAGCGGGTCGAGGGCGGAGAAGGCCTCGTCCATGAGCAAGATGGTCGGATCGTTGGCCAGTGCCCGGGCCAGGCCAACGCGTTGCTGCATGCCGCCGGACAGCTGGTGCGGGTAACTGTGCTCGTGCCCGGCCAAGCCGACCTGGCTGAGCGCTTCGCGAGCACGGCGAGTGCGCTCCTGCTCGGCGACCCCGGCGATTTCCAGGCCAAAGGCGGTGTTTTGCAGCACGCTCATGTGGGGCATCAAGGCAAAGGACTGGAACACCATGCCCATTTCCTTGCGGCGCACATCGAGCAGTTCCTTGTCGGATAGCCCGGTGATTTCCCGGCCGTTGAGGTGAATGCTGCCAGAGGTAGGCTCGATCAGGCGGTTGAACAGCCGCACCATGGTCGACTTACCGGAGCCGGAGAGGCCCATGATGACGAAGATCTCGCCACGCTTGACGGCAAAGCTTGCATCGAACACGCCGACCACATGGCCGGTCTTGCTGAAGATCTCATGCTTGTCGGCGCCTTTGCGCAACATCTGCATGGCCAGGTCCGGGTTGGGACCAAACACCTTGAAGATGTTGTTCACCGAGAGAATTTCATCGGCCTGCTTCATACGACCCTCTTTTATTATCTTTATAACCAAATTCACACTTCGCACTGGCACGCCGTGCAGGCGTTGAATGTCAGTACGAGGACGCTTGGCAGTCGTTCAAATCGGAACGTGGAGTCAACCCGGCACGCAGAAATTCCTGCTGTAAAATTATCGACATCGATCGCTTCAATGCCGCGCCGTTGAGTTAACGTTAGGCCTCGGCGAATAGCGGGTCCAACGACATTTGTAGGGCGCAAACCATTACCTGGAGTTATCAATATGGCCAGGGTGGCGATCGTGGTTTACCACCTCACTGCTTAATCGCTACAGTGGTCAGCCCGCCCCGCTGACAGCAAGGATCTGATCTGCCCTCATGGTCAAACACACCGAGCCCGATCAGACCCTGATCAAGATGCCGTCGCTACGCGCCGTGAAGGTGTTCGTCGCGGCCGCCAAGTATCAGAACTTCACCCGTGCCGCCGAAGCGTTGTGCGTGACCCAGGCCGCCGTGAGCCGGCAGATTCGCGAGCTGGAAGCGCACCTTGGCGCGCAGCTGTTCACCCGGGTAGGCCGCGCCGTTGAGCTGACCGTGGCCGGTTCGATCTTCTTCGATGCGGTGCAGTTATCGTTCGTCAATATTTCCCAGGCGGCCGAGCGCATTCGCAGCAACACCACCACCAAGCACGTGGTGACCCTGTGCTGCTCGCCGGCGTTCGCCAACCTCTGGCTTGCACCGCGCCTGCCACTGTTCTTCGAACAACATCCAGACATCGACATCAACCTGATCACCACCCAGAACTTCCTGTCGATGGAGCCTGGGGTGCGTCCGGATATCTTCATCACCAAGCTGGGCAAGATCCACGACGGCTACCGCTGCCTGGCGCTCAACCATGATGTGGTCTACCCGATCTGCTCACCGCAGTACCTGGAACAACACCCTGAGCTGTGCACGCTGGACAACATCCGCGATGCCGCACTGCTCAACCTCAGCCCCTACGGCCGCTCGCAAGTGGCCGAGCATGTCGACTGGGACGTTTGGCTGGCCTTTCACAATATCGACCTCAAGCGCCGCGCCAGCCAGGCGCCGCACTACTTCAACGCCAACGACTACAACCTGCTGGTGCAGCTTGCGCAGAATCATCAAGGGGTGGCGCTGGGCTGGCATCATCTGGTTGCAACCCTGGTCGAGCGCGGCCTGTTGGTGCGGCCGGTGCCGCATGAGCTGGTGCTCAAGGATACCTTCCACTACCTGGCGTTCAACGAAGAGAAGGAGCATGACTCCAGTTGCCGGCGCTTGCGCGATTGGTTGTTGGGGCAGTACCAGCAGCCTGGGGAGCAACAAGCGGGTTAGTTGCCTCTGAGGCGCGGACTGACACAACCTGAAATCATCCGAATACGCCACTGGGCAATTTCCCCGACAAACCCACTACGGCTTCTGATAAAACGCCCCTCATGCCAACTCCCCTGCTCGATCATCTCAAACGCCGCTGGCTCAGCTGGCTGTGCGTGGCCCTGCTGTTGGTCGGCCTACCGACCGGCTGCGCCGTGCTGCAACACAAAGAGCGCGAACTGGTGTTTCGCATCGAACCCGGTAACGCTAGCTGGTTCCACGGCCTGCCGGCAGGTGTCCAGGAACTCCAATTGCGCCCGCGCAGCTTTGCCGACAATCAAAGCCTGCACGCTTGGTGGTGGCCGGCGCGGCGCGCCGATGCCCCCGCCATCCTCTACCTGCACGGAGTGCGCTGGAACCTCACCGGGCAGCTGTTTCGTATCGAACAACTGCATGCCATGGGCTATTCGGTGTTAGCCGTGGATTACCGCGGCTTCGGCCAGAGCCGGGGCGATCTGCCGTCGGAGGCGACCGTCTACGAGGATGCGCGCATCGCTTGGGAGCGCTTCGCGCAACTGCAGCCAGACCGCGACAAGCGGCTGATCTTCGGCCACTCGCTGGGCGGCGCGGTGGCCGTTGAGCTGGCCGCAGAACTGGCGCGCCAGGCGCAGAGCGACGGCGCCCCCGCTGCCGCTCGTGGTTTGATCCTGGAGTCGACCTTCACCTCCCTGGGCGATGTCGCCGCCGCAGTGGCTGACACCGCGCTGCCGGTGCGTTGGTTGCTGTCGCAGAAGTTCGACTCGATCGACAAGATCAAGGATGTCGGCATGCCGGTGTTGTTGGTGCATGGGCAAGATGACCGATTTGTCCCGCCGCGCTTTAGTGAGCAGTTGTATGAAGCGGCGCAGGAGCCCAAGAGCTTGTTGCTGGTGCCGGGGGCGAGCCATAACAACAGCATGCGTTTGGCTGGGCAGCGCTATCAGCAGGCGATTCGTGGACTGCTTTGATAGCGATTCGAGGGCCTTTGAGCTCTCACTGAACCGGCAAGAAATTCATCAGCAACAAGCTCTGCGCATAATTCAGGCCGATCCGCCGATAGCGCTCGTCGAGCATCTGTGCCAGCAGATCCAGGCGCGCGACGATCTTGCCGAACTCCACGGCAAAACTCAGGTTACTGCCCTCCTCGGAAATCTCATTGGAAAACAGCAGCAACACGCCATTGGCATCCTGGCGTTGGCTGAGCATCCAGGTAGCTTTTTCGATGTTGCGGGCGGCGTTGTTGACGAACAGCGGGTCAATCGCATCGGTCATGTAGAACTCGGTGCGCCCGCCGTGGGCAGTGATGATCATGCTGCCAATGGCGTAGATGAAGGCACCCACCCGATCGCCCCGGAACTCGGGGCTCAAGGCATAGCTCAAGGCCGCCAGGTCACGCCGTTCGCCCAACTGCGCCAAGGGCTGGCGCTGCTCGATCGCCACTCGAATCTGCCGCTCGGCGGTAGCGGCATCGAGGTAGCCGGACTGTTTCCACTGGCTGGGATTGCGCAGGTAGAGCTTGTTCATCAGCAGGTACAAACTCTGCAGATTGTCGCGCATCGACAGCGTGGCCATGCGGTCGACGCTGGTCTGGAACAACTCGCTGGGCTTGCCGTCACCGAACTGGCTGACGATGTCGCGCCCCTGTTGCTGGGTGCACGCGTACAGGGCGATCAGGGCGCCTGCCAGCAGCAGGCGCGAGCAATGTCGGGAGACTGGGACAACCATTGGCACCGGGGTCTGAGATCAACGACGGGGCCGGGGATCGGCTCAGCCTGACCAGACATAGAGCGCGGAAAGTTGAAAAAGTGCAGTGAAGGCCACGCATCACATCGCGTGGCGCAACATCTCCAGCACCTGGGCATGCAACACCGGATCACCACAGGCCACCACACACCCGCCGTTCTGCGCCGAGCTACCGTCCCAGGCGGTAATCACCCCACCCGCCCCTTCGATGATCGGCATCAGTGCCTGCACGTCATACGGCTGCAGGCTGGCCTCGACGATCACATCGACAAAACCCGAGGCGAGCATGCAGTAGGCGTAGCAATCACCGCCATAGCGCATCAAGCGCGCCTGGCCAGCCACCGCTTCGAAGGCCGCCTTGCGCGCCGGGGTATCGAACATGTCAGGCGTGGTACACATCAAGGTCGCCGAGGCCAGGTCGCTACAGGCGCGGGTCTTCAGTGCAGCGTTGCCCAGCCAAGCCCCTTCAGGGGTACCGACGAAGCGCTCGCCGGTAAACGGCTGGTTCATCACCCCCACGCGCGGGCGCTCACCGTCGTTCAAGGCTATCAGCGTGCCCCACAGCGGCAGGCCGGTAATGAACGCGCGGGTGCCGTCGATCGGGTCCAGGACCCAGGTCAAGGGGCTGCTGCCTACTGCCACGCCCTGCTCTTCGCCAAGAATGCCGTGCTCGGGATAGCGCGCCTGGATCAACGCACGCATGGCGTCTTCTGCCGCTTTGTCGGCCACGGTCACGGGGTCGTACAGGCGTCCGCCTTTGTCCTCGACGTCCAGGCTGGCTCGGAAATACGGCTGGATCGCCGCAGCGGCGGCATCGGCCAACTGTTCGGCAAAGGCGCGGAATTCGCCAATTCGTGCAGCGCTCAGGGACATGGGGCAGGCCTCTTGGAGTGATGAGGGGCGCATCATACCCGACGCTATGCGGCTCGGTCAGGTCCGATCACGGCACATCCTTCTCCAGCGAGCGCCACAACTCGATCATGGTCGGGTTGCTGTTGCCGGTTGCCTTGAACGACCAAATCTCCAGATCTGCGCACCACTGTGCGCCGCCCGCGTGCACCAGGCGGCCGGCGGCCAGTTCATCCTGCGCGGCCGATTCCGGCAGCCAGCAGATGCCATAGCCCTCGCGGGCCATCCGCGACAGGTGCATGGCCATGTCCGCTTCATGAAAGCGCTCCAGCGCCAAGGGCTGGGGCGCCGCGCGCAGGATCAGGTCGACCACCCGGCCAAGAAACGAGGTCGCGGTGTAGCCCAGGTAAGGAATCGGTTGCGCGCTCGTGCCGGGCAGGGAGAACAGCGGCTGGCCATGCTCGTCGGGCGCTGACACTGGAATGAAGCGGTCGCTGCCCAGGCGCAGGCCGACGAACTTGTCCGGGTCGAGGAAGATCGGCACTTGCGGGTGGCTGTAGCCGATCATCAGGTCGCAGTTGCCTTCCGCCAGGGCAATCACCGCCTCTTGCACGTTGTCGGCCAACACCCGCGCGTTGAAGTATCCGTTACGGCGCTGGAAGGCGGCGAACCACTGTGGCACGAAGGTCATCGACAAGGTGTGCCCGGCGACCACCTGGATCGAACGCCCCGGCATGCGCTCGCCCCGGCGCAGTACCGAGCGCAGCTGCATGAAGGTGGCCAACGCTTCGCCGCCCTCCTCGCAGAACGTCTGCCCAGCCTGGGTCAGCTGCACCGGGTAGGTGCCGCGGTCGACCAATTCGACGCCGACCCACTCTTCCAACGAGCGAATTCGCCTCGATAGGGCCGACTGCGTGATGCAGCGGATTTCTGCGGCGCGGGAGAAGTTCTTGGTTTGCGCAACAGCGAGCAGATCGTCGATCCATTTGGTTTGCATGGGGCGCCTAAGCAAGGAGTGATTCCGGGATGTTAAGTCGACTGGCCAGCGTCTCGCGATACAGGCGGGTAGCGGTATATGAACGCAAGATGCGAACTAAGCCGAACAACCTCAATGTTAGCGGCCTGATCGGCGTGTATTGGCTCTAATCGAAAACTATGCGCTTTTCGCATCAAACTATGGCGCGATCTCATCAGCGCCCTCTGGTTGCCCTCTTAATCTGTTCGCGTCACCCAGCCGTGGTGACTGCCAACAACAAGAGAGGTCGCGATGAACCCTAAAAAACTTCCCCGTTACATCGCCGTGGCGATCGTCCTGGGCATCCTGGTCGGCTGGTGCTGTCACCATTACGCCGAGAGTGTCGAAGCCAGCCAACGCATCGCCGGTTACTTCAGCCTGGTGACCGACATTTTCCTGCGCATGATCAAGATGATCATCGCCCCGCTGGTATTCGCCACCCTGGTCGGCGGCATCGCCAGCCTGGGCAGCTCCGGCTCGGTCGGGCGCATCGGCCTGCGGGCGATGACCTGGTTCGTCTGCGCCTCGTTCGCCTCGTTGGCGCTGGGCATGTTGCTGGTCAACTGGTTCCAGCCCGGCGCCCACCTGGACTTGAGCGTCAGCCAGGCGGTGGGCAGCCAGGCGGCGGTCAACGCCGGCGACTTCAGCCTCAAGGCGTTCATCGGCCATGTGTTCCCGCGCAGCATCGCCGAAGCGATGGCCAACAACGAGATTTTGCAGATCGTGGTGTTCTCGTTGTTCTTCGGCCTGGCCCTGGCCTATGCCAAACGCCAGGGGCACAGCGCGATCGGCAACCTGGTCGATGAATTGGCCAAGGTCATGTTCCGCATCACCGACTACGTGATGCTGTGCGCACCACTGGGCGTGTTTGCCGCGCTCGCGGCAGCGGTCACCACCCAGGGCATCGGCTTGCTGCTCGACTACGGCAAGCTGATCGGCCAGTTCTACCTGGGCATCCTGCTGCTGTGGGCGCTGCTGTTCGCGGTGGGCTATCTGTTCCTCGGCCGTCCGGTGTTCACCCTGGGCAAGTTGATTCGCGAGCCGGTCCTGCTGGCCTTCTCGACCGCCAGCAGTGAGTCGGCCTACCCCAAGACCATCGATGCGCTGGAAAAATTTGGCGCGCCCAAGCGGGTTTCCAGTTTCGTCTTGCCGCTGGGTTACTCGTTCAACTTGGACGGCTCGATGATGTACCAGGCGTTCGCCATCCTGTTCATCGCCCAGGCCTACAACATCGATTTGAGCTTCACCCAGCAGTTGCTGATTTTGCTGACCCTGATGATCACCAGCAAAGGCATGGCCGGCGTTGCTCGCGCTTCGGTGGTGGTGGTCGCCGCTACCTTGCCGATGTTCAACCTGCCCGAAGCCGGGCTGCTGCTGATCCTGGCGATCGATCAGTTCCTCGACATGGCCCGCACGGCGACCAATGTGGTCGGCAACAGTATCGCCACGGCAGTGATCGCCAACCTGGAGGCGCGTCGTGGCGAGCCACAAGCGCCTGCTGAACAACCTACCCTCGCTGCCCACAACGCCTGAGCCAGATCATGAACCCCACTCCTTCCCATGAAGCTTCGCGCACGCTCGGTATCATCGGTGGCCTCGGCGCCCTGGCCGGTGCCGACCTGTTCTCCAAGCTGCTCAAAAGCCAGCCAGTGCTGGCTGATCAGGGGCGCTACCACTTGTTGTTCGAGCAACACCCCTTCAAGGACCTGGAGCTGCCGCTCGACGCACAGGCGCGCCTGACATCGCGCAAGTTGTATGTCTACCAGGCTTGTCAGCGCTTCACCGAGCGCGGCGCCGATGCCGTGCTGGTGCCGTGTTTCGCCAGCCAGAGTGTCCTGGAAGAATTGCAGGCGGAGCTGCAAACGCCGATTCTCGACCTGTTCGACGCCGTTGCCAGGCAGGTGGCCAGCCGCGTTGCGCCAGGGGCGCGGCTGGGCGTGCTGGCTTCGGACTATGTACGCGCCTGCGGCAGCTTCGAACGGCATTTTGCCGGGCAATACCCGCTGGTTTACCCCAGTGCGAGCAGTCAGGCGCGGTTGATGGAGATCGTCTACGGCCCCCAGGGCATCAAGCGCGGCTACCTGGATGGGAGGGTGCTGGAGCAACTGCAGCAGATCTGCGGTGAACTACAGGCCCAAGGCGCTCAACTGATGCTGCCGGGCATGACTGAACTGTCGCTGCTGGCCAATGACCTGCAGCGCCAAGGCGTGGCGCTGCTCGACGCCAACCAGGTATATGCCGACTTCGCCATCAGCGCTGCGCTCGGGCCACGCCCTGCGCCGTTCAAGCTCGGCATCGTCGGCGGTGTGGGGCCAGCGGCGACGGTGGACTTCATGGCCAAGCTGGTCAGCCAGACCCCCGCCGGGCGCGATCAGGAACATATCAAGCTGGTGGTAGAGCAAAACCCGCAGATCCCTGATCGCACTGCCAATCTCCTGCACGGCCAAAGCGATCCAACCGTGGCCCTGTACGCCACCTGCAAGCGCCTGGAGCGCGAGGGGGCCCAGGCGATCGCCATTCCGTGCAACACCGCCCATGCCTATGTCGAACGGATCCAGGAGCACTTGGCGGTTCCCATCGTCCATATGCTCGAAGAGACCCTGAAGTCGATCCGCGAGGCGTATGGCGACCAACTGCCCATCGGCCTGCTGGCGACTTCGGGTACGGTGCACAGCAGGGTCTATCACCAGGTGGCCGAACGCTTGGGGCTCACCTTGAAAACGCCGGACGAGACGGCTCAGGCCCAGCTGATGCGCGCGATTTACGCTGAGCATGGGGTCAAGGCGGGATTTACCCAGGGGCGTTGTGTCGACGATCTGCGGGCGGCGGCGGTCCAGTTGGTCCGCGAGGGCGCGCGAGTACTGATTCTTGGATGCACGGAGCTGCCGCTGATCCAGCGCGCGGGCGATCAGCTGGTCGAGGGAGTCAAGGTGCACTTCGTCGATCCCACGCAGGTGTTGGCCAAGCGCTGCGTTAGCCTCAGCCTTGCCAGGCAGAGCTGAGGGGCAGCCGTGTCCCCAGGCGGGCTGTTAACATGCACCTGCCGCCAGCACCGATCCAGCGCAGGCGAACCTTGCCCTCGATAAGGACACCGCCCATGGTTTGCAAGCCAATCGCCCTGGTACTCGCCGCCGGCCGCAGCCAACGCTTTGGCGCCGACAAGCGTCAACAGCGCTTGAGCAATGGCCTCACCTTGTTGCAATCGAGCCTGTTACTGCCTTGCGCGGTGTTCGAGGAAGTCTGGCTGGCCCTGCGCGAGGACGATCCGGTGCCGCTCGACCTGCCGAGCAAGGTCCGTATCGTTCAGTGCGCCAGCAGCCGGCTGGGTCTAGGTCATAGCATCGCCGCCAGCGTCCAGCGTATCAGCGCCGTTTCCGAGGGCCAGGCGCTGGCAGTGTTTCTCGCCGACATGCCGTTCATCCAGGCCAGTACCCTGGATACCCTGCTCGCCAGCGCTGCTCCTGATCGAATCTGCCGCCCCGCCTACCAAGGCAAGACCGGCCATCCAGTCATATTCGGCCGCGACTTCTGGGCCGAGCTCAGCCAGCTTGCCGGCGACAGCGGCGCGCGTAGCGTGGTCCAGGCCAACAGCCACGCAGTGCACACGCTGACGGTCGATGACCCGGGGGTATTGATCGACATCGATCGCCCCAGCGACGTGCCGTCGGCGCAGAGCGTCTAGACTGAAAGTGGATTGGCGCGCCACTTGGCCCGCAAACCAACAACGGCATGAACGGGGGGCTGCCACACGAGGAGGTGTGCGATGAGCCAGTTCAAGCGCATGTTCGTCATGCTCGGCCCGCAGATGCGTTACTCACCCGCCTTGCAGCGGGCGGCGGCGCTGGCCGAATCCAGCGGTGCCTTGCTGGATGTCAACGTTTTCGTCGACGATGTCGACACCTTTGGCCTGATGAGCGATGGCAGCGAGCGCGAACGTCTGTTGACCCACAATCGTCTGTGGCTGGCGGACGTTGCCGAGCAGCTGCGTAATACCGGTCTGGATGTTTCCACCGAGCTGCTGCTGACCCGCGATCCCCTGGGCAGTGTGCTGGAACAAGTCGAACGCCTGGGCTGCGATCTGCTGATCAAGGATGTGCAACACGAGCCGGTGCTCAAGCGGCTACTGGTAACCCCCTTGGACTGGCAACTGCTCAAGGACAGCCCGGTCGCCGTGCATCTGGTCAGCGAAATCCGCCTGCCGCTACCCCGGCAAATCGCTGCAGCAGTCGATCTCAATAGCCACGGCGCCGGTGAACACCTGGACGAGCAGGTCATCCACAGCGCGCGTGCGCTGGCCCTGCAATGCAATGCCGAGCTGCATTTGCTGCATGTGTGCGATGCGTCGAAAACCCATATCGCCGACTTTGGCGCAGGCACAGTGACCATGCCTGGCTTCGACGCCAGTGTGCGGGTCGCGCAACGGACCGCGTTCAATCGATTGGGTGATCATCATGAAGTCGCCCTGGAGCGGAGGCATTTCCTCGAGGGGCCGGCGATCAGGGCGATTGCCCAGTACATCAGTCATAGCCGGGTCGATGTGATCGTCATGGGCAGCCATCGGCACGACGCCATGCAGACCTTCCTGGGCGGTACCACCGCGCATGTGCTGGAACATCCACTGTGCAACGTGCTGGCGATCAAGGCAGTGCACTGAAGGCACTGGCGAACGTTCAGGCAGGGCGATTACCGCCCTGCCTGCCAGGTATCAGAAGCCTTTGCTGTAGAACAGCGAGTACGACTCGATGCCGTCGTTAGGCTGCTTGATGCCGGCGTTGGAGTAATGCATCGCGCGGATGCCAACCTTCTGCTCGCCCGGCAGCTTCAGGCCAAAGCCGATGCGGTCTTCGAAGTTGACCGCAGAGCCCAGGCGTTGGTCGCCAACGTCAGTCTTGGAGAACGCTGCCAGGCCAATGCCCGCCTCGATGTAGGGGGTGTAGGTGAAGCCGCTGAACTCGTAGACGAATACCGGGCTGAACGACAGCGAATGGGCGCCGCTGGCCTCACCGCCTTCCCAGTAGGTGTAGGCGGCATCCCAGTAGCCGGTCAGGTGGCCAGTGCTGCTTTGCAGCCATTGTTTGTCCCAATCCCAGGACAGGCCGATACGGTAGGTCATGTCACCTTGGCCGGTGGCGCCAACAGCGCCGGACACTTGTGCGGCGTGGGCCAGATTGGCGCCAGCGAACGCCAGGACGGCGACCGCCAGCGTGGTGGCGAGACGGGTTTTCATCAATGACTCTCCTGATGGTCTTCACGGACATCGGGGGCTTGAGCCCCTCATTTTTCGCTTGTCTACCTGGGCATCCCGCCAAGTAACAAGGTGCAATACTTCTCGGATTATCGACTAGATGGTCAGAAAGTTGAAAGTGGATTGCCACTATTGGCTAATAGGCTAATCGTATTCCGATTCGGCGTGCTCACCGAGTAACCGCCGTTGCCGGGCAGTGGCTGCGGCGAGCACTTGAGGGTTGAACTGCCAGCTCAGGTACGGGGAAAACTTCTGCGCCACCATGCGCCGGCCATAGTGCACCTGGAGCATGTCGCGCACCTGTCCAGCACTGCTGTTGGCCGCGCCGCGGTGCCAGAGGTCACTGCGAAACACCAAGGCAGTACCGGCCCGACACAGCAGCGCCTGGGCGCCCTGCCCTTGCCAGCTGTCCTCGCCCGGCTCTGGCGCTCGCCCCGCGCGATGACTGCCTGGCACTACCCAGGTTGGGCCGATGGCCAGGTCGATATCGCACAAATACAGCTGCGCCGTGATGATCTGCATGGGCAGGCTGAAATCGTGCTGGGCGTAAAGCCACGGCGGCAATTGCATTGGCAGGTGATCCAGATGCAATGGCAGGCCTGGATAGCCAGGATGACTGCGCCAAGCGGTCTGGCCGATGATGTGGCAATCGTCGCCCAAGGCCGCTTCGGCCAGGCCGATAAGCGCCGGTAGGTCGAGAAAACTCAGCCACAGCGGGCTGCGGTTGAAGACGCACTTGTAGTGTTCGAGCAGGCCTTGGTAGTCCCAATGCAGTGGCTGCAGGTCGTCGATCGCGCAGCGTATCAAGGCGATCTGCAGCGCATCGAGCACGTCACGGATGAGCACAAAACCGTCGTCGTGCAGCGCTTGCAGCTGCTCCTGCACACCCATCGGGTTACCCTCCGGCGCCAGGAGCACATCTGTACTCCTGGTTATGAATGGGCATTCAACGCCAGTTCAGATTGACCTTCGCCGGCGCCTTGCCGTCAATACTCACTTGCTGCTGCACGGTCTGCCCTTGAGCCTGGCCGATCACCCGGTAATGCCCCGGTGGCAGTTGCACGTAGATCATCGGGCCAACGTCCTGCAGGTTCAGCAGCGGCTGGCCCTGGCCACTTTGAATATCGACCGCCGCCCCAGTCTGGAACTTGCCTTCGGGGCCGGTCGACAGGGTGATGTGCAGGTTGTAGCCCTGGGTTCGGCGCAAGGCGTTGGCCTCGTCCTGGCCGATGCCACCTTGCAGATAGCGGATGCCGTTCTGCTCCTGCGGTTGCAGTTGCACAGCCTGCGTGTCGATTGGCGCGTTAAGGTCTGCGCCAGCGGCCAGCGGCCAGGGTAGAGCCAGGCCCACCAGCAATGCCGCACACAGGCTGTAATGATGGTTGCGCATGGTGCACTCCTCCATCAACGGGATGCTTACCCTATGTTCGACGCTGCGCCGCGCCTGGCGTTGCGCCATGGCGCGACCATCGGTCAGGCAGCGCGGCGCTCTTCCAGCAACTTGATGAACATGCTCAAGCTGCGCGACACCGTCCCGCGGCGCCACACCAGCCAGGTCTTGAGATAGCGAAAGTCCTGCGACAACGGCCACACACTCACCGTGCTCACCCCTGGCATGCTGTCGAGCATGCTACGCGGCATCAGTGCCAGGCCCGCACCGGCGCTGACGCAGGCAAGCATGCCGTGGTAGGACTCCATCTCGTGGATCTTGCCGGGCACCGCCTGATCCTGTACGAACCAGTTCTCGAAGTGATGGCGATAGGAGCAGTTGGCGCGAAAGGCGTAGATGCTCTCGCCATTGACCTCGCGCGCCCGGCTGATCGGTGCATGGTTGAGCGGCGCGATGACCACCATCTCCTCCTCGAACACCGCCATGCCTTCCAAGGTCGGGTGCAACACCGGGCCGTCGACGAATGCCGCGACCAGTCGGCCAGACAACACCCCCTCAAGCATGGTGCCCGAAGGTCCGGTAGAGAGGTCCAGATCGACCTTGGGATAGCGCTGGTTGTAGGCCGCCAGCAGCGCCGGGATGCGAACCGCGGCGGTGCTTTCCAGCGAACCCAGGGCGAATGTGCCTTGCGGGTCTTCACCGGCGACGGCCAGTCGGGCTTCATGCACCAGGTCAAGAATGCGCCGGGTGTATTCAAGAAAATTCCAACCGGCCGGCGACAGGCGCAGCCGGCTTTTTTCGCGGATGAACAGCTCGACGCCCAGGTCCTCCTCAAGCTGCTTGATACGGGTGGTCAGGTTCGACGGCACCCGATGAATCTGCTGGGCGGCCGCGCTGATGCTGCCGTGCTCGGCCACGGCCTTGAAGATTTCCAGTTGCACCAAGTCCACTATCTTTCTCCAAACGTGAATGTTTCGCTCATTATTATTCAGTTTTCAATAATGATGCACACCACTAGTCTGGGCGTCACTCACCAACAACAACGAGGCGCTCTGCCATGAGCCAGATCACTAGCCTGACCCACGCCATCTCCGTCGACCCGTACAGCGGCGAGCAGATCGGCCACTACCCATTCGACACCGACGCCGCACTGGACGCGGCGCTGCAACGTGCCAAGGTTGGCTTCAACCTGTGGCGCAAGGTGTCGCTGGGTCAGCGCAGCGAATACCTGATCGCTCTGGCAGATGCCCTGCAAGCCAACCACGAAGCCCTGGCGGTGATGATCAGCCGCGAAATCGGCAAGCCGATCAGCCAGGCCCGTGGCGAAGTGAGCAAGTGCGTTGGCCTGTGCCAGTGGTATGCCGAACACGGCCCAGCCATGCTCGCCCCGGAGCCGACTCAGATCGAAAAAGCGCGTATCGAGTACCGTCCACTGGGCCCGATCCTGGCGGTGATGCCGTGGAACTTCCCCATCTGGCAAGTCCTGCGCGGCGCCGTGCCTGCGCTGCTGGCCGGTAACACCTACGTACTCAAGCACGCACCCAATGTGATGGGCAGCGCCTACCTGCTGCTGCAGATCATCCAGCAGGCCGGCCTGCCAGATGGCAGCTTCGAGGTTATCAACGTCACCCCTGATGGTGTCACTCGCGCCATCAATGACCCGCGCATTGCTGCCGTGACCCTGACCGGCAGCGTGCGCGCCGGCATGGCCATCGGCGCCCAGGCCGGTGCTGCGTTGAAGAAATGCGTGCTGGAGCTGGGCGGTTCAGACCCGTTCATCGTGCTGGCCGACGCCGACCTCGATGCTGCCGTCAAAGCCGCGGTGATCGGCCGTTACCAGAACACCGGCCAGGTCTGCGCCGCGGCCAAGCGCCTGATCGTCGAAGACAGCATCGTTGATGAGTTCACCCGCAAATTCGTCGAGGCGACCCGCCAGCTGAAGGTCGGTAACCCGCTGCAGGACGACACCTACATCGGCCCGATGGCCCGTTATGACCTGCGCGACGAGTTGCACGGCCAGGTACAGGCGACCTTGGCTGAAGGCGCAACCCTGCTGCTCGGCGGCCAGAAAGCCGAGGGCGTCGCCAACGTCTACCTGCCGACCGTGCTCGCTGGCGTGACCTGCGAAATGACCGCGTTCAAGCAAGAGTTGTTTGGCCCAGTGGCGGCGATCATCGCAGCGCGCGATGCCGACCACGCGGTAGAACTGGCCAATGACAGCGAGTTTGGCTTGGCCGCGACCATTTATACCGCCGATGTTGCCTTGGCAGAACGGATGACCGCTGCGCTGGATACCGGTGGCGTGTTCATCAACGGCTATTGCGCGTCCGATCCACGGGTGGCGTTCGGTGGCGTCAAGAAAAGCGGGTTTGGCCGCGAGCTGTCGCACTTTGGCGTGCGTGAGTTCTGCAACGTGCAGACGGTTTGGTTGGATCGCAACTGATTGTTTAGCGTTGGCAGTTGGGGCCGCTTTGCGGCCCCAACCTGTTCAATCGCGCACCTGATCCTTGACCCAATCGAGCATGCCCCCAGGCACAATCAGTTCATGCCTGGCCCGCGAACAGGCGGTATACAACCCGGCCAACATCCGCGCCCGCTCGTTGCGGTTGTTGCCGGCGCCAGGCGCAACCATCAGCTCAGGCGACACCATCACCCGGGCGAACTCCATGTTCTTCACATCCCTTACCCGACCTAGAAACAACTTGGGCGCCTTGTCCCAGCGGTAGCGGCTCTTGGCCTTGGCAAAGTGTTCCGGGCTATAGCCTTTGCGCAGCATGTTGGCCACCGCAGCGAAGGCCTTGTCGTCACCCTTGTCCTGCTCCAGCGCTTGCCAGCTGGCATAGCGAAACAGCATGTTGTGCCGTGGTCGGGTGCCATGGCGGTAGAGTTCGATACAGTCTTCGACGAACAGCTCGAACTCCTTGCGTGCGCCTTGGAGCAGCACGAACGGCACGCCCTGATGGGTAAGGCGCTGGAACCAGCCAAACAGCCCCCATTCATCGTCAACCAGCAACGCCGTAGGTTGCTCGGGCACCGTCACCGCATCGAAGAAACTCACCCGCGTGTAGTGCTCGGCGCTGCCGGTGAACGCCGCCTGGATAGCCGATGGGTGCGCCAGGATCAGCGGATTGAGCACGCCCTCCATCGCCGGCCCCGCTCGCAACGAGTGATCGATGCAGCGCTGGCGAATGAAGCTGCCGTGGTGCGGGCTCAGGCCATTGAGGTTCTGCAGGTCATCCCCTAGGGTGATGATCGCCTGGGGGCTGCGGTCGAGCACGGCAAGCATCGGCGCGGATAACTCATGGGCTTCGTCGACGATGACATGGCTGAATTGGACATCGATGACTTCGCGCGTCAGCGACAGCAGCTTGACCCGATGGTAGTCGCGCACCGGTAGCTGGATCTCCCGCGCCGAAGGGCGGATCAGTTGTTGCCAGTACAGGCGCGCCTTCTCCAGCAACACCTCCTGATCCAGCGGCGAGAATCCCGGCCCCATCCATGGCAGATGCTGCAAGCCAATAACCTCATCAGCGCTGCGGCAGAAGCTGCGCACGGCCTTGATGCACAAGGCAACCACCTCACGAGCAGCCAGCGGGCCGATATCGGGGATACCCAGCCACTGCACCACCTGCGACTCCTGTGGGCGCCAGGACAGTTTGCTGCGGTAGGCGTCGCGCAGGCGCCAGCCATTGCTGGTCAGGTCGCGATTGAGGATTTCGTCGGCCAACTGGCCGAACGTCAGCGCAGTGAACGCCGAAGCGTCCTTGACCCGCGCCTGCAAGGCGCGCAACTGGCCCTCGGTCATGGCCAGCAACAAGGTGCGCTGGGGGTCGAGCAAGCGCGCGAATTGATGGATCAGGAACGTCTTGCCAGTGCCGGCGAACCCTTGCACGGCTACCGATTCGTCGACACCGGAGAGAAATTCGCGCAGCAGGCGATTCTGCTGGTCGCTCAGACGCAGGTCGCTGGACAGCGACGGCAGGCTGACAGGGTGCAGCGGCGTTACCAACTGGCGGTAGCTATCGGCGAACAGGAAGTTCCAGCCGCCCTCACTGTCGCGCCAGTCGGCAGGATCGACTGGCGTCTCAGGGCTCAGCAGGCCAATGCCGTTTTCTCCGAGCATGCCCAGCCCCATGGCGAACGCCTCGGCGTCGAAACGCTTGGCTACTTGCGCCTGGAACTGCTCGGGGGCGGCAGCATGCACTTCATCGGCGATGCGCAGCATTTCGGCAAAGCGCCGTTCTTGGGCCTCCACCGAGGGTTTTCCTTGCTGGCGCGGCAGGTTCTGAATGAACAGCACGCTGGCCGTTTCCGGCAGGCTGGCCTGGGGAAGAAATTCGCCGGCGCAGGCCTCGCTGGCGAGGCGTTCGGCTTGGTCGCTGGTCAGTGGCAGATAGAACATCGGAACCTCAGGGAAACTGCCGGGCACCATACCAATATTTACCGGGGCATGCAGGATTGTCTGCGCTGGCGCAGGCCTCAACCCCTTGCCCGGCGCAGCGTCTCACTCGGCAACTCGCCAAACAACTGCCGATAACTGTCGGAAAACCGCCCCAGATGCCAGAACGACCAACGCATCGCCACTTCAGCCACTGTCAACTCGCCCCCACGCAGCAGGTCTCGCCGTGCTCCGTTTAGCCTGCGCAAACGCAACCAATGAGCCGGTGGCAGGTTGGTGAAGGCTTTGAACGTCTGCTGCAACTGGCGCACCGAGACCCCGGCAACGTTGGCCAGCTCCACCAGGTTAAGCGTCTCGTCCGGGCAATCCGCCGCCCAGTCACTGACCCGCCGCATCACCGCCCGCGCCTCGCCACGCCGCTCCAGGGCATCGCCCTGCAGCCGTTGGCTGGCGTTGTCGAGGATGAACAGGCAGTCCTCCAGCAATTGCTCGGCCAGCGCCCTGCCCTCCAACGGCGAATCGGCTTGGCCCAGGCGCGTCAGGGTGGCGCTGAGCCAGCCGCCGAACAGCGCGTTCTGCACGCTGTCCAAGGGCACCATGAACAAGCCTTCCAAGCGATTGACATCCAGCCCATGGCGTTGCAAGAAGCCTTGATCGAACACCACCGCCACTTCCTGGTAGTTCTCTGGGGTGATCCAGATATTGCGGCTCTCTTCATTGAGCACGTAGAGGCTGTTATCGCTGCGATCAAAGCAAAACGTCAGCGACCCGCTGGGCGCGCGGAAGAACTGCTCGACCCGGGTATTGAGGCGTTCTTCGTAGACTTCCACGCCATCGAGCCCCAAACAGCGCAGCTGACCGTTGAAATGCCCGGGGGACATTTGCCGGTATTGCTGCTGCCAGCCCGGGGTGGCGCGCACCTGTTCTGTTACGTCGCTGGTGTTGAAAGCCTGGACCTGCAAGGCATGGGGCGTTGTCACGCGATGTCCTATATGCACTCTTTTGGTGCATTCATTGCCGAAGGAAGTGGATAGATCAACCCTGTGGGCTGCGACCAAGATAGCCCTCAGCGCATCAGCTGGGAAGATTCCTTGAAACGATGTGCCACCAAAACCCAACCAAGAGGTCTGTATGAACGCCCCTTTCGATCAGCTGTCCACGTGGCTGAAAGAACACCGCATCACTGAAGTCGAATGCGTGATCAGCGACCTGACCGGCATCGCCCGCGGCAAGATTGCGCCGACTGCCAAGTTCCTCCATGAGCGCGGCATGCGCCTGCCAGAGAGCGTGCTGCTGCAGACCGTCACCGGCGACTATGTCGACGACGACATCTACTACGACCTGCTTGACCCTGCCGACATCGACATGGTCTGCCGCCCCGACCCTAGTGCGGTGTACCAGATCCCGTGGGCGATCGAGCCGACCGCGATCGTGATCCACGACACCTTCGACAAACAAGGCAACCCGATCGAACTGTCGCCGCGCAACGTGCTGAAAAAGGTCCTCAAGCTGTACGCCGACAAAGGCTGGCAGCCTATCGTCGCGCCGGAGATGGAGTTCTACCTGACCAAGCGCTGCGAAGACCCGGACTTGCCCCTGCAAGTGCCACTGGGCCGTTCGGGGCGCGCCGAGAGCGGTCGGCAGTCGTTCTCCATCGATGCCGCCAACGAATTCGACCCACTGTTCGAAGACGTCTACGACTGGTGCGAAATCCAGGGGCTGGACCTGGACACGCTGATCCATGAAGACGGCCCGGCGCAGATGGAAATCAACTTCCGTCACGGCGACGCGCTCGACCTCGCCGACCAGATCACCGTGTTCAAGCGCACCATGCGTGAGGCGGCGCTCAAGCACAACGTCGCCGCGACCTTCATGGCCAAGCCGATTACCGACGAGCCGGGCAGCGCCATGCACCTGCACCAGAGCGTGGTCGACATCGCCACTGGCAAGCCAATCTTCGCCAACGACGATGGCAGCATGAGCGAGCTGTTCCTGCATCACATTGGCGGCCTGCAGAAGTACATCCCCAAAGTGCTGCCGATGTTCGCCCCCAACGTCAACTCGTTCCGCCGCTTCCTGCCCGATACCTCGGCGCCGGTGAACGTCGAGTGGGGCGAAGAAAACCGCACCGCCGGCTTGCGCGTGCCGACCTCCAGTCCCGAAGCGATGCGGGTCGAGAACCGCCTGCCGGGCGCCGATGCCAACCCGTACCTGGCCATCGCGGCGAGCCTGCTGTGTGGCTACCTGGGCATGGTCGAGAAGATCGAGCCGAGCGCAGCGGTCCAAGGCCGTGCCTACGAGCGGCGCAACCTGCGTCTGCCGATCACCATCGAAGACGCCCTGCAGCACATGGAAGACTGCGAAATTCTGCAGACCTACCTGGGCCGCCAGTTCGTCCAGGGCTATGTGGCGGTCAAGCGTGCCGAACACGAGAACTTCAAGCGCGTGATCAGCTCCTGGGAGCGTGAGTTCCTGATGCTCAGCGTCTGATCCGCAACACTCGCAACAGACCCAAGAAAAATACCAATGAGGTGTCGACATGCGTCATTTGCACTCTTTGCTTCCCGCAGCATTCGCCTTGCTGTTCGGCGCGGCCGCCCAGGCCCAACCAACGGTCAGCGTATACAACTGGACCGACTATATCGGTGACACCACCCTGGCGGACTTCCAGGCCAGCAGCGGGATCAAGGTGGTTTATGACGTGTTCGACTCCAACGAAACCCTGGAGGGCAAGTTGCTGGCCGGACGCACCGGCTACGACGTGGTAGTGCCCTCCAACCATTTCCTGGCGCGCCAGGCCAAGGCTGGCGCGTTCCTGCCGCTAGACCGCAGCAAGCTGCCGAACTTCAAGTACCTGGACCCTAAACTGCTCAAACAGCTTGAGCAGAACGACCCCGGCAACCAGTACGCGGTGCCCTACCTGTGGGGCACCAACGGCATCGGCTACAACGTCGACAAGGTCAAGGCAGCCCTGGGCATCGACAAGATCGACTCCTGGGCGGTGCTGTTCGAGCCTGAGAACCTGAAAAAGCTGCAAAAGTGCGGCGTGGCGTTCATGGACTCGCCGGACGAGCTGTTCCCGGCAATGCTCAACTACCTGGGCATGGACCCACGCAGCGAAAAGGAAGACGACTACAAGAAGGCCGAGGCCCAGTTGCTCAAGCTGCGCCCCTACATCACTTACTTCCACTCCTCCAAATATGTCTCGGACCTGGCCAACGGCGATATCTGCGTCGCCTTCGGCTATTCCGGCGATGTGTTCCAGGCCGCCAACCGCGCGGTGGAGGCCAACAACGGCGTGAAAATCGCCTATAGCATTCCCAAGGAAGGCAGCAACCTGTGGTTCGACCTGTTGGCAATTCCCAAGGATGCCAGCAACCCCGACCAGGCCCTGGCCTTCATCAACTACCTGCTCGACCCGCAGGTGATCGCCAAGGTCAGTGCCACGGTCGGCTATGCCAATGCCAACCTTGAGGCCAAGGCCCACATGGACCCCTCGCTGGTCAACAACCCCGAGATCTATCCTCCCCAGGAGGTGCTGGACAAGCTGTATGTCTCCAGCACCCCGAGCCCGAAGATCATGCGCGTCATGACCCGCTCCTGGAGCAAGATCAAATCCAATCGCTGAGCCGAGTACGCGCCATGTCCCTTGATACTCAACACACTGCCTCCTACTACGCTGCCAGCGCGCGGGCGACGACGCCCTACCCTGCACTCGAAGGCGCGCTCAGTGCCGATGTCTGCGTGGTCGGGGGTGGTCTTACCGGGGTCAACACCGCCCTGGAGCTGGCCGAGCGCGGGCTTTCGGTGATCCTCCTGGAGGCCCGGCGGATTGGCTGGGGCGCCAGCGGGCGCAACGGCGGCCAGCTGATTCGCGGCATCGGCCATGACGTCAGTGGCTTTGCCCGCTACGTCGGCCAGGACGGCGTGCGCTACCTCAAGCACGCCGGGATCGATTCGGTCGAGTTGGTCCGCCAGCGCATCGCCCAATACGACATCCAGTGCGATTTGCGCTGGGGCTTTTGCGAACTGGCCAACACCCCGGCGCAGTTCGCTGCCTTCAGCGATGAACAGCAAGAGCTGGCCAGCCTCGGCTACCGCCACGAAACGCGCCTGGTCAGTGCCGAGCGGATGCATGAAGTGGTCGCCAGCGAGCAGTACGCAGGTGGCCTGATCGACATGGGCTCAGGGCACCTGCACCCACTCGACCTGGTGCAAGGCGAAGCCCGCGCAGCCGCAGGCCTGGGCGTACAGATCTTCGAGCAGAGCCCGGTGCTGCGCATCGAGCACGGCAGCACGGTAACCCTGCACTGCGCCCGTGGCAGCGTGCGGGCCAACAGTCTGGTACTGGGTTGCAACGCCCACCTGGACGAACTCGAACCACGCCTGAGCGGCAAGGTACTGCCCGCGGGCAGCTACGTTGTAGCCAGCGAACCGCTGCCAGAGCAGTTGGCCAAGACGCTGATCCCACAGAACATGGCGATGTGCGACCAGAAAGTCGGCCTGGACTACTACCGCCTCACCGCCGACCGCCGCTTGTTGTTCGGCGGTGCCTGCCACTACTCCGGGCGCGATCCCAAGGACATTGGCGCCTACATGCTGCCCAAGGTCCTCAAGGTGTTCCCGCAACTGGCCGGTGTACGCATCGACTATCAGTGGGGCGGCATGATCGGCATCACTGCCAACCGCTTCCCGCAAGTCGGTCGGCTCAGCCAGTATCCCAACGTCTACTACGCCCAGGGCTATTCAGGGCACGGCCTGAATGTCACCCACTGGACCGCCAAGCTGTTGGCCGAAGCCATCGCGCTCGGTCATAGCCAGGGCTTGGATGTATTCAGCGCAGTCCCGCACCTGACCTTCCCGGGAGGCAAGGCCCTGCGCTCGCCGCTGCTGGCGCTGGGGATGATGTGGTATCGGCTGCGCGAGGTGCTGGGCTAGCCTGCGACGGGCAGCGCTTCAAAGAATGGCCTGCAGCCCCTTGTCAGCAATGACATTGAGCAGCTTTAACGCAGGCCCGGCTGGCCGTGTTTCGCCCTGCTCCCACTTGCGTACAGTGGACGCGCTGGTATGCAGATGCAGGGCGAAGACCGGCTGACTGAAATTGAGCGTTTCGCGCAAACGGCGGATATCCAGCGCGCTGAAATCGCGCACCGGCGCGGGGCAAATCGCCTCGAAGTCGCGCAGCGTAACCTTGCCCACCGCCCCTGCTTGATGCAGTGCAGTAAGGTCATCACGCAACGACTCAATAAGTTTGCTGCTCACAGCACACCTCCATCAGTACACCTGCCCTGAGGGCCTTCGCCAAGGCAGCAGCAGATAATTCGAGAAATACCCTGCCGGCAAATGTGAGTCGGCCTTAACCATACCCTTTACGGGTATAGTTTCCAATGATGGGCAGCAGTGATAAGTCGGCGGAATCAGGGCGCATTGTGGGAAATTTCAACGGCGCAGCCGTTGCCCTAACTGGTCCGGCGTTATGGGCAAATCGAACGGGCACAGGTACCCCACATTGCCCGTGACACTGCTCAGTCAGCCAGTGCACGCAAACAGTAGAAGATTGTCTTAGTTCGACCGGTCAGCTTTGCCGGGCGCGTTGGTGCTGACCACCTGTGGCCGAGGATCCTTGAGCAGTGAATACCCCCGTTCCAGCAAGGTCTGGCCGATAAACCGCGAGCCGACCTCGTTCAAATGGCCGTTATCCAGATACAGCAACTTGCCATCGATCAACGGACTGCACAGGCCATTGGGGCAAATCACTTGGTTGGGGTCGATGAAGCGCACCTGCGGATACTTGCCGCGAATCTGCGCCCAATACTGCGGTAGTGGCGTCTCAGCGGCTTCACACGGATGCTCAAGGCCAAACATCAGCCGCCGTATCGGGCAGGTCGCGGCTTTGTCGATCGGCTGGTTTCTGAGGATCACGATCACCTGCCCGCTGCTGGCCACCACCCGCGCCAGACTGGCCTCGATCGCCGGCCCAACCGATTCGTTGTTCGGCCAGTTACCCGCCAGTACCACGTAGGGATAACGCTTGGCCTCGATCAAGGCGTACACCCGTTGGTTTCGTTGAGCGCAATGATCGGCGTAGGCCCCTGGCATGCCGCCGTTGTAGCCCAGCACTGGCGCACAGGAGTCGAGGGTGTAGTCCATCAGGCTGATGCCGTCTGGGCGTGCCAGGATATCGACCATGCCGCTGAAATGGTTGGCCACCGAATCGCCGACCAGGATGCCGTCGATAGCCGCTTTCGCCGCACCAAGGCGGCAGGTGTCATCCGGCTCGGTGCGGTACAGCCCGCTGGGCACGTGACAGCCGCGGCGAATCTCTGCTGGCCGCTCCAGGGTCATCGCCTCCAGGGCCAGCACCTGCGGGCTGAAGCGCTGCGGGAAGCCGCTGAACTGCTGCGTGACCCCTGCCAACAGCGCCAAGCCCAGGGCCGGCACGGCGAAGCGGCGCGCGAACACCTGGGCGAAACCAAGCTTTACGCCACTGCGGCGCATGGGTTTTTCCACATAGCGCCAGGACAGCCAGGCCAACAGCAGCGCGCCGGCGACCACCCCACAGCCAAGGGCAAAGGTCATCGGCACCTCAAGGTAATTGAGGTAGGCAATCAGCGGCCAATGCCATAGATAAAGCGAATACGAGATCAGCCCGACGAACACCATCGGTCGGCAACCGAGAATCGGCGAAGGACCGCCGCTGGCCCCGGCATGGATCAGCAATGCCGCCCCCAGGCACGGCCACAAGGCATTCAACCCTGGGAACGGCGCGCCCTCGCTAAGCAGCAATAGCGACGCGCCAATCAACAGGTAGCCAAGCAGCGAACACCCCAGCGATGTCATCCGGCCAACCCGCGGCGTATGTTGCAAGTGCCAAATACCCAACCAGCCGCCGAGCATCAGTTCGAAAAAGCGGGTTGGCAGCAAATAGTAAGACGCCGTAGCGAACACTCCAGTCGCATACTGCGAAACGCCTATCGCCAGCACCAGCCCGCCCCCCAGCACCCACAACAAATGCCGTGGCGCCACGCGATAGACCAACAGCACCAGCAATGGCCAGACCACATAGAACTGCTCTTCGATACCCAGCGACCAGGTATGCAGCAGCGGCGCTTCACCGGCGTCGGCGGCAAAGTAGTTGCCGTACTTGAGCCAGATGAAGATGTTCGACACCCCCAACAGGGCGAACAGGGCATTGGCGTTGAGCCGCATCAGGTCTACCGGTGACAGCAAGAAGGCGCCGAGCACCACGCACACCAACAGCACCGTTGCCAGCGCAGGCA
Organism: Pseudomonas sp. Je.1.5.c; assembly: GCF_051129895.1. Classification (NCBI taxonomy): domain Bacteria; kingdom Pseudomonadati; phylum Pseudomonadota; class Gammaproteobacteria; order Pseudomonadales; family Pseudomonadaceae; genus Pseudomonas; species Pseudomonas sp. Je.1.5.c. The sequence goes on along the minus strand of NZ_JBCPSP010000022.1, from coordinate 63,095 downwards.
CGATGCGGTTGATCCGTCGCTGATAGAAGCTTTTGAGCGAGAAGCTACCTTGACGCACCTCCTGGAACACTTGCGAGGTGATCAGGTAGCCGGAGATGACAAAAAAGATGTCGACGCCGACGAAACCGCCCGGCAACAACGAGGTGTTCAGGTGATGCAGGAACACGGCAATCACCGCCACCGCGCGCAAACCGTCAATATCGGAGCGGTAACTTTCCTGACGCATGAGTGATCATCCTTCGAAAAAGGCGTCGAGGCAAAATGCCACCTTTGATATGTAGTACGACTGTCGCTCGCCGCCAAGGAGAAAAGTCAAAATGCCGACAATCGGCAGCGGCACACGCTGATCAGCGAAACACAGCCGCCATTTTTATGACTGCCCAGGCTAAAGCTGGCCAAGCGCCAAGCACCTGCTAGCGTTGTTCTGGCCGTCCCCTCAATGGATGCCCTACATCATGAAATCACTGCCCCGCGCCACCCTGCTGTGCGCCGCCCTGCTAGCCCTGGCGGCATGCTCGAGCAACCGTGTCGATCCTAGCCAGTACTCAGGGTTTCTCAACGATTACAGTCGCCTCCAGCCTGCCGAAAGCATTTCCGGCCAGCCGGTGATGCGCTGGATTGACCCCAACATCAAAGCCCGCGATTACAACCAGGTTTTCATCGAGCCGAGCCAGTTCTATCCCAAGCCGCAAGCGACATCGGTGATCTCGACGCAAACGCTGCAAGCCATCACCCGCTACTTCAACGACGCCATGCGCCGAGAACTGGGCAGCGTGATGACCTTGGCCAAGGCACCTGGGCCAGGGACTATCGTGGTGCGCCCGGCCATCACCGCGGTATCGACCCATACCGAGGGCCTGAAGCCTTATGAAGTGATCCCGATCGCGCTGGTCGCCGCGGCGGTGAACACGGCCGCTGGTGGGCGTGATCAGGCCGTGGATATCGCCGTGGAGGCGGCCTTCCTGGATGGGGCTAATCAGAAGGTGCTCGCGCAGGTGGTGCGCAAGGGCAGTGGCAAGGAGTTGGAGAACGACACCCAGCAATTGACCCTGGAAGACGTCAAGCCGGTGCTCGATGGCTGGGCGAGCGACATGCGCAAGAGCTTCGTTGCGCTCAAACAGAAGGCCCGTTGAACAGCTGAGCGCCATTGCTCAGGGCGGTTATTGCAGGCCTTGGGGCTGCTATGCAGCCCCAAGGCCTGTGATCAGGCGATAAAGCTATAGAAGATCGCCGACAGGGTAATCAGCCCCACCAAGGTCACGAACACGTTCGACAACGTGCCCGAGTATTTGCGCAGCGACGGCACCCGGCGCACGGCATACATCGGCATGAGGAACAGCAAGCAGGCAATCACAGGCCCGCCCATGCTCTCGATCAGCCCCAGGATGCTCGGATTGAGCGTCGCCACGATCCAGCAAGCCAGCACCATGAACACGGCCGTGATCCGCTCCAGACGCTTGGCCGGCCAGGCCTTGCCCTGCCCGCGCAGGCTCTTGACGATCATCCCCTGGAAGCCCTCGCTGGCACCGATGTAGTGGCCCAGGAACGACTTGGTGATCGCCACCAGGGCAATTAGCGGCGCCACGAAGGCAATCACCGGCGTCTGGAAGTGGTTGGCCAGGTACGACAGCACGGAAATGTTCTGCTCCTTGGCCGCAGCCAGGTCGGCCGGGCTCAACGCCAGCACGCAACTGAAGCAGAAGAACATCACCGTCAGTACCATCATCAGGTGTGCAGTGGCCAGGGTACGGCCACTCTTGCGATCGGCAGCTGCGCCGTAACGGTGCTTCTGATCGACAGCGAACGCCGAGATGATCGGCGAGTGGTTGAACGAGAACACCATCACCGGAATCGCCAGCCACAGGGTCAAGAGCAGCTTCGATGCGCTGATACCCTCGTTGGCTTGGGCCAGAAAGGCACCGTTCCAGTTCGGGATCAAGCTCAGGGCGAGCAGCAACAGCGACGCCACGAACGGATACACCAGCACGCTCATGGCCTTGACGATGATCTGCTGACCGCAGCGCACCACGATCATCAACCCGCAGATCAACAACAGCGACAGCACTGCCCGCGGTGGCGCAGGGACGTGCAGCTGATGCTCAAGGAAGCTGGTCAAGGTGTTGGTCAGGGCGACGCTGTAGACCAGCAGGATCGGGAAGATGGCCAAAAAATACAACGCGGTGATCAGCTTGCCAGCACCGGTGCCAAAGTGCTCCTCGACCACTTCGGTGATGTCTTCGTTGCCGCCCTTGCGCCCTGACAGGACGAAGCGCGTCAGCGCCCGATGCGCATAGAAGGTCATCGGAAACGCCAGTAGCGCCAGGATCAGCAGCGGCCAGAAACCGCCCACTCCGGCGTTGATCGGCAGGAACAAGGTGCCCGCGCCGATCGCCGTGCCATACAGGCCCAAGGCCCAGGTGGTGTCGTGGCGGTTCCAGGTGGTCGAGCCGACGGCAGAAGCCGGGGCAGCCGAATCCGCACGAACAGTCGTGGTGCTTTGTACATCGGTCATCAGATATCGCCTTTGTAGTTGTTTTTGTTGCTGGTACAGCAGGTGTTGCAATAGAGGCGTTGCGCCGCGCTTGCTGTGCAAGCGGGCCTGGGCTGCGAGCCGTCAGAACAGGCAGCAAGGTTGACCCTTGAGCCTCAATCGCAGCGCAAGCACGCTTGCACAGCAAACGCTGCGCAGATCAGCACTCGACGAAGGCGACGGCCAGGCCGCCGCGGGAGGTTTCCTTGTAGTTGGCGTGCATGTCGGCGCCGGTGTCACGCATGGTACGAATCACCCGGTCGAGGGAAATGAAGTGTTCGCCATCACCGCGCAAGGCCATCTGCACGGCATTGATCGCCTTGACTGCGGCAATCGCATTACGCTCGATGCAGGGCACCTGGACCAAGCCGCCAACCGGATCACAGGTCAGGCCAAGGTTATGTTCCAAGGCAATTTCAGCGGCATTTTCCAACTGCGGGGGGGTTGCCCCAAGCACTTCGGCAAGACCTGCCGCGGCCATCGAACAGGCCGAACCCACCTCACCCTGACAGCCCACTTCGGCTCCTGAGATGGAGGCGTTTTTCTTGCACAAGATACCCACCGCCGCAGCCGCCAGCAGGAAGGCGACGACATCGTCATCGCATGCGCCCGGGTTGAACTTCATGTAGTAATGCAGCACCGCCGGGATGATCCCCGCAGCACCGTTGGTTGGCGCGGTGACCATGCGCCCGCCGGCCGCGTTTTCTTCATTGACCGCCAGGGCGAACAGGTTGACCCACTCCATGGCGCTCAAGGTCGAGCCGATCACGTTGGGCTTGCCGATCTCTTGCAAGCTGCGATGCAAGCGCGCGGCGCGGCGCTTGACCTTGAGACCTCCCGGCAAGATGCCCTCATTACGCAAACCGTTGTCGACGCATTCGCGCATCGCCGCCCAAATCGACAGCAGGCCTTGGCGGGTTTCGCTTTCAGGCCGCCAGGCACACTCGTTGGCCATCATCAGTTGGCTGACACTCAGCCCATGCGCCTTGCACAGTGCAAGCAGTTCGGCGGCGCTGGAAAATTCATACGGCAGGCTGATCTGCTCGGCGCTGCTTTGCGGGGCATCGATTTCGTCTTGTTCGACGATGAAGCCGCCGCCCACCGAGTAGTAGGTCTGACTCAGTACCAGGCCCTGCTCGCCTTGTGCCTCAAGGGTCATGGCGTTGGGGTGATACGGCAGGTTTTCATCCAGCAGCAGCATGTCGCGAGCGTAGTTGAAGGCAATCGGCTGGCGGCCATCGAGCATCAGGCACTGCTCCTGCATCAACTGATCGATGCGTGGCTCGATACTGTGCGGATCGATCCGATCTGGCCACTGCCCCATCAGCCCCAGCAGGCAGGCACGGTCGGTGGCGTGCCCCACGCCAGTGGCAGACAGCGAGCCATACAGGCGCACCTCGACCCGTTGCACCTGGGCCAGCAGACCACGCTCACGCAAGGCCTGGGCGAAGGTCGCTGCCGCCCGCATGGGCCCCACGGTATGGGAGCTGGAGGGGCCGATGCCAATCTTGAAAAGGTCGAAAACACTGATAGCCATGCTAATGCCTGACCGTGGCGGCCTACTGCACCGGCCAACGGCTCTCTGGAAAAATTGAACGGTATTGCCAAGTTGGGCGATACTGCCGCTCTCAACTGATAATGACCAACGAAAGTTTCTAAGCAAGCCTTTAGCAGGACTAAACAATGAGGCGGCAACTTAATGGCCAGATGTATGTCTGGCTGCATGTGTTCGCGTGTGCCGCGCGGCACCTGTCGTTCACTCGCTGCGCCGAGGAGCTGCACATCACTCCTGGTGCCGTCAGCCAGCAAATGCGCCAGCTCGAAGAGCGCCTGGGCTACCGGCTGTTTCTGCGTCGGGCGCGCGGAGTGGAGCTGTCTGCCGAAGGCCAGCGCCTGGCACAAACGGTGGCCGAGGCCTATGGCAGCATCGAGGCGGAGTTACTGCGCCTGGATGCCGGCGAGATCCGCGGCACCTTGCGCCTGCGTTCGATCCCCTCGTTTCTTGCCAAATGGCTGACGCCGCGCTTGCCGCGTTTCCAGCAACGCTACCCGGACATCGAGTTGCGGCTTGTCGCTGAAGACAGCAACCAAGCGCTGCATCCGGATGATTTCGACCTGGCCATTGACCTCAACGACGGCAGCTATCCAGGCATGCTCTCCACGCCGCTACTGGATGAGCAGATCTTCCCGGTCTGCTCCCCGGCGCTGCTGCGCGGTCGCCCGCCGCTGCACGGGCCGACTGACCTGATGCACTATCCGTTGCTGCACGACATTACCGCCTGGCGCGGCAGCTCGGAGTATGCCGAATGGGAGTTCTATCTAGAGGGCATCGGCGCCGCTGGGCTGGATGTGAGGCGCGGGCACACCTTCAACCGCAACCACCTGACCATCGAGGCGGCGATTGCCGGGGTTGGCGTGGCCATCGCGCGGCGCACGCTGCTCAACGACGAATTGGAACGCGGGGCGTTGATCGTGCCGTTCGGGGTGCCGGTGGCCAATCATAAACGCTACGTGCTGCACTACCCACCAGGCGGTCTGAGCCAGCCGGGCGCGCGGGCGGTGCATGACTGGTTGGTTGAGGAGGCCCAGGGGTTCCGGGCACTCCATCCGTTGGCTTGATCAGGCGAATGCAGTACTCACTGCGCCGCCACAGTGCCCTTCTCGACCACCACCGGCGTGACGATCTGGCCCAGGTCGATATGGCGGAAATCCGGCTGCGCACCCAACCGAGCGTTGAACCGTACGTTGAACGTGAATGGATCCTCAGTCGGTACATCCAGGGCGCGCCCATACACCTGCCCTACCCCCGCGCTGTCATAGCCCATCAAACGCAGCAAGGTCGGGAAGATGTTGTAGTGGCTCGAAGCGTTGCGGTTCTGCTCCAGGTGCGCCTGCCAGTCGAGGGTCTTGAGGCCCTTGCCTTGGATGATCACCAGTGGCACCAAACCTTCCTCAGGCACCGGATCACTGTCGCAATGGGTATTGAGCCCTGGGTTGCCGCGCTCGTGCAGGTCCTGGCCATGGTCGGAGGTGTAGATCACCACCGCCTGGCTCAAGTCGGCTTCGGCGAACAAGCGGCGGAAGAACTCGCCAACGCTCCACAGCACGCTGTTTTTATAGGAGTTGCGATACAGCACCCAATCCTCGCTACGTCCATCGAAGCCTTCACGCGTGCCTGAGTCGGCCACGTCGGCAAAGCGTCCACGCGGCAGCGCCGGCTGATACTTCATGAACTCATCCGGGTACTTGTCGTGCACCGGAAAGTGCGCACCCACCTTGTTGATCACGATCAACTGCGCCTGGCCATCGTTGAGCAATGCGCTAAGCTTGGCTACCGCTGCCATGTCACGCTGTAACACGGGCGTGTCATCAAACTGAATGAACTGGTCGATATCCTGCTTCTCAGTGGCGGTCATCAGGTTCTGCAGATTACCCGCAGTGCGCTGGCCGTCGATGTACACCGTGCGTAGCCCGGCTTGCTTGGCGTACTGCCAGATCGAAGGCAGGGTCGAATTGATCCGCAGGTAATCCTCGCGGGTGCCGCCATAGCGCAACGTGATGTTGGTATCAGCACTACAATTGGCAATGGATGCGGCATATCCGTAATTGAAGATGTCTGCCTTGGGTTGCAACTGGGCCAGATGGCTGGTCACCCCGCCCGCCGCATTGACGTCCAGGTAGTTGCCAGAAATGCTTTCGTCGATCACCAGCACGATGTCTCGCGCCAGCGGTGCACCGCTGCGTGCCAGGCTTACGGGTTCGCGCGGGCCGACATTGTCGCTCAGCGTTTCATAAGTGAGCAGGCTCACGTAGGCCAGCGGCGTGTACATCACCGGCAGCCCGCGCGCACCTTCGCCAGCGCGCACGAACAGCACGCTGATCAGCAGCAGCAAGGCCAGTACTGGCGCGGCAATCGGCAACCACTGCGGCAGGCGCGGCGCCGGGCCTGGGCGCAGGCCGACACCCAGGAGCAGCAACAGCGATTTGGCCAACGCCAAGGTAATTGCGTAGTGGTATTGCTGCAGCGCTTCGCCGACAAAACCGCCGGCATACACCATAGAGACGAATGCGCTATAGGTCATGTACGAGTCAGTAATGCGGGTATAGGCGTCGAAGAACACCGCACTGACCGCCAGCGCCAGTGCCAGCGGCCAGCGCAGCCAGGCCGATCGTATCCAGGCGGCCAGCAGCAAAGCCACTACCAATACTGCGAATACGCCCAGGAAAAGTACCAGCGGCAGGCCTAGGCCCAAGGCATCTATGCGCTCCAGGTAATAGGCATGAAAGGAGCCAAGATAGATAAGCACCAACAGCAACTTGATCCACCCGCGCATGATTTGGCCCCTCCATTCATGGAAATCTACCCAAACCGTAGCAGCCCTGAAACAAATCACAAGTCGCAAAAGTCAATTTTCCGACGATATCACAACGCCAGAATTTGGCGTCTTCACGCCCTCTCACCCGACCCTCTCTATTACTCAAACTTCCCAAATTTCGGGGGCTTAGACCGTTCATCGGCTTGTTGACCGGCCAATTGCCAGTAGCTTTGAGCGCTAAGCCTCGGATTGGCAAAGGGTTGGTGGCCAATGGCCCGTTCAGCTAGCGCGTGTAAATCTGACGAAACATGCCATTGCTTTGACGCAATTCCCCACAGCTGAGCTATACCGAACTCACACCCTGTTTCATCCACCTTACTTACCCCCCATCCATACGAGGCACCGCGCATGGACGTGAGCGTTTTTGGCACCGGTTATGTCGGTCTGGTTCAAGCAGCGGCTTTGGCGGATGTCGGCCATCGCGTGTTGTGCGTGGATTTGGACACCCACAAGATCAACCAACTGCGCCAAGGCGTGCCGCCGATCAGCGAGCCAGGTCTTTCGGAGCTGCTCGAGGACAACATCAAGGAAGGCCGCCTGCTGTTCAGCACCCAGGCCAGCGACGCGGTCAGCCACGCCGAGCTGATCTTCATCGCCGTTGGCACCCCGCCCGACGAAGACGGCTCCGCCGACCTCAGCCATGTGCTCAACGTCACCCGCCAAATCACCGAACTGATGGACGCCGACCGGACCTTGATCGTCAAGTCCACCGTGCCGGTAGGCACCGCCGACCAGGTCTTGGCCCTGGCCCGCGCCGAACTGCAGCGTCTGGGTAAAGACCACTTGCAGGTGCGCGTGGTGTCCAACCCCGAGTTTCTCAAGGAAGGCAGCGCCCTGGCCGACTGCATGCGCCCCGACCGGATCATCGTCGGCACCCGCGACGCGCTTGCGCATGACCAACTGGCCGAGCTCTACGCACCGTTTTGCCGCAACCATGAAAAGCTCATGTTCATGGATAACCGCAGCGCCGAGCTGACCAAGTATGCCGCCAACGCCATGCTCGCCACGCGCATCAGCTTCATGAACGAGCTGGCCAACCTCAGCGAGCACCTGGGCGCCGACATCGAAGCGGTGCGCAAGGGCATCGGCTCCGACCCGCGTATCGGCTACCACTTCATCTATCCCGGCTGTGGCTTTGGTGGCTCGTGCTTCCCCAAGGACATCAAGGCCCTGCTGCACACCGCAGAACACAGCGGGATGCCACTGCGCCTGCTGCAAAGCGTGCACGACGTCAACGATCGGCAGCGGCAGATTCTGTTCGCCAAACTCCAGCAACGCCTGCAAGGCCAGCTGGCCGGCAAGTCTATTGCGGTCTGGGGGCTGGCGTTCAAACCTAACACCGACGACATGCGCGAAGCGCCGAGCCGCTATCTGATGGAAGCGCTGTGGGCCGAGGGCGCCACGGTGCGCGCTTACGACCCAGAAGCCATGGATGAATGCCGGCGCCTGTACGGCTACCGCGATGACCTGCAACTGTGCGCCACCCGCGACGACACCCTGCAGGACGCTGACGCCCTGGTGATCTGCACCGAGTGGAAGAACTTTCGCGTGGTCGACTTCGCCCTGCTCGCCAGCAAACTGCGTGAGCGGCTGATCATCGACGGGCGCAACCTGTACAACCCCGAGCACGTGGCAGCCCACGGCCTGCACTACAGTGGCATCGGTCTGCGTCAGGTCAACGCACAAGTGAGTGCGTCATGAAGGTGTTGGTAACCGGCGCGGCCGGCTTCATCGGTGCCCACACCTGCCTGCGGTTGCTGCGCGATGGCCATGAGGTGGTGGGCCTGGACAACTTCAACGACTACTACGATCCGGCGCTCAAACACGCTCGGCTGCGTTGGGTACGTGAGCAAGCCGACGACTTTGAGGTGCATCGCCTGGATCTGGTCGACCGCGACGGCGTCGCCCGACTGTTTGCCATCGAACGCCCCGAGGTGGTCATCCACTTGGCTGCTCAAGCCGGGGTGCGCTACTCGCTGCAAAACCCTCAGGCTTATGTCGACAGCAACCTGGCAGGCTTTCTCAATATCCTCGAGGGTTGCCGCCGTCATCCGGTGCGCCACCTGCTGTACGCCTCGTCCAGTTCGGTGTACGGCGCCAACCAGCGCACGCCTTATCGGGTCCAGGACGCGGTCGATCATCCGCTGTCGCTGTACGCGGCTACGAAAAAAGCCAACGAGGCGATGGCCCACAGCTACAGCCACCTGTTCGGCATTGCTTGTAGCGGCCTGCGCTTCTTTACCGTGTATGGCCCCTGGGGCCGCCCGGACATGTCGCCGATGCAGTTTGCCAAGGCGATCAGCGAAGGCCGGCCCATCCAGCTGTTCAACCACGGCCGCCACCAACGCGATTTCACCTACATCGACGACATCGTCGAGAGCCTGGTGCGGCTGATGCCCCACCCCCCGGCAGGCAATTCGGACTGGAACGCCCTGGAACCTGATCCGGCCAGCAGTCAAGCGCCGTGGCGGCTGTTCAACATCGGCGGGCAACGCCCGGTGGAACTGCTCGACTACCTGGCCCTGCTGGAGCGCCACCTGCAGCGCAACGCCGTGATCGAGCTGCTGCCACTGCAACCGGGCGACGTGCTGGCCACCTGCGCCGACGCCAGCGCCTTGGCTCAGGTGACCGGCTTTACCCCACGTATTTCCCTGGATGAAGGGCTCAGGCGGTTCGTCGCCTGGTTTCAAGAGTACTACTCGCACACCGCCTTGGAGGCCAACCGTGCTGGCGAGCAGTCCGATCAACGGAGGGCGGTATGACAGGACAACCTAAAAGCGCGCAACTACAGGCGCTATACCAGGATAAACGGATGGATCCGGCGCATCGGCAACGTATCGATGCGGCCATCCACATGCAAGGTCGCGGTTGGATCACCGGCCGGGTGGGCGGGCGCCCGTGGACCTTGTCACGCACCAACCGGGTGTTGTCCGGCATCGCGGCGGTGGTTCTGCTGCTGTTGCTGTCGCCGATGTTCCTGGTGCTGGCAATACTGATCAAGACCTCAAGCCCAGGCCCGGTATTTTTCGTGCAAAAACGCACCGGCTACCGCGGCCGCCTGTTCGGCATGTTCAAGTTCCGCACCATGGTCGCCAATGCCGAAGCGCTCAAGGACTCGGTGCGCCACCTGAACAAGCACGGCGCCGACGCCATCGACTTCAAGATCGACAAGGATCCGCGCATCACCTCGGTGGGCAGCTGGCTGCGCCGCAGCAGCCTGGACGAGCTGCCCAACCTGATCAACGTGGTCACCGGCGACATGCGCCTAGTCGGCCCCCGCCCCACCTCCTTCAACGCCTACCGCTACAAGGACAACCACCTCGCGCGGCTGTCGATCTACCCCGGCATGACCGGCCTGTGGCAGATCTCCGGGCGCAGCAACATCGATTTTGACCAACGCGTAGAGCTCGACCTTAGCTACATCAACGAACAGAGCCTGATGCTGGATCTGAAGATCCTCTTCAAGACCCCGTTCAAAGTGTTCACTGGCCACGGAGCAAGTTGAGATGGACGGTTCCACTTCGAGAAGCCTGAGTATCGCCACCCCGAGCGAGACCAACCTGACCGCCACCGTTCTTGACCTGGAGCAGCGCACCTTGCTGCTGACCGCGGCCAACACCGGCAGCGGTACCAGTACCAGCGCGCTGGCGTTCGCCAGCCAACTGGCGCTAATGAGCGCCGGCGCCGTGCTGCTGATCGACAGCAGCAACAGCACCGGTGGCCTCAGTCAGCAACTGGGTCTGGGCAAGCTGCGCGGGTACACCGACCTGTTGTTCGACCAAGACACCCCGCCACTGGCCCAGGACTGCATCGTGCGCCTGTCCGATCAACTGTTCGACATCCTCCCCGGGGGCACCTGGAAGCGCGGGCGCGCCGCGCTCGATCCTGAGCGCCTGCGCGTGCTGCTGCACCAGCTCGGCGGCCAGTACCGCTTCGTGGTGATCGACGGCGAAGCGATCTATGCCAGCGCCGACAGCCTGGTGATCGGCACCCTGGTCGATGGCGTGATCCTGGTGGTGTGCGCCGAGGAGACCCGCAAGGAAGTCGCCCAGGCCGCCGCCCAGCGCCTGACCCAGGCCGGCGCGCGCCTGATCGGCAGCGTGTTCAACAAGCGCAAGTACTACATGCCCAAGTGGCTGTACAACAACCTCTAGGCCGGTACAGGAGAGACCCATGAGATACCCATCCATTGCCCTGTGCCTGCTGGTCCTGACCGGTTGCGCCAGCCAGGATAACCGCGAGATGCCGGTGCAGATCCTCACCGCTGCGCCCGAAGACAGCCAGGCCACCGAGGTGGCGCGGCGCGAGCAGGTGCTGCGCCCGCAAGACGTGTTGGAAGTGATCTTCCACATCAGCGGCACCAGCGCCGGCGCCTATCGCATCCAGTCGGGCGACAGCATCGACCTCAACTTCATGGCCGCCAGCGGCCTCAACGGCAGCCAGCTGGTGCAACCAGACGGCACCATTACCCTGCCCAGCACCAACTCGACGGTCAAGGTCGAAGGGATGACCCCGGGCGAAGCTGAAAACGCCATCCGCGAGGCCTACCGCAACAAGCGCGTGTTCCAGAACAACCGCGACCAGGTGACGTTGCGGGTGATCAGCCCGATGACCAATGAGGTCACCCTGAAGAACACCCTGACCCACCCTGGCACCGGCATGAGCCGCGACATCACGGTCGGTACCGACGGCCGCGCGACCTTCCCGGAAATTGGTTCGGTGCCGCTGCAAGGCATGACCGTCAACCAACTGCGCGACTACCTCAACGAGCGCTACGCCAGCCTGCCGGGCCGGATGACGGTCGACGTGCTGCTCAAGTCAACCGCTGCCAACGAGATCTATGTCCTGGGTGAAGTCGGCCAGCCGGGTGCCTTCCAGATCCGCCGGCCGGTATCGGTGCTCGAAGCACTGACCCTGGCCCGCGGCCCGACCCTCAAGGCCAAGCTCGGCTCGGTGGTGATCATGCGCCGTAACGGCAACACCGTGCATGCCTACAACTACGACGTCGACCAGGCCCTCTCCGGTGGCAGCCAGAAGATCGCCTACCTGCAGCCCGAAGACATGCTCTATGTGCCCAAGAGCAAGCTGGCCAGTGCCGGCGAGCTGTCCCGGCAATTGGCTGACGTCGTGCTGTTCCAGGGCTTCGGCTTCAGCTTCAGCTATCGCGTCGACAACAAAGACGACAACAACTGACCGGGGATCGGACCATGACGACGCAACCCAAAGAAAACTATGTGCATGAGTTCTTCCGCATCTTTTTCGCCAATAAGCAGTTGGCCAAGCGGGTGTTCCTGGTGTTTGCGGTGATCGCCCTGGTGCTGCCGTTCGTGCTCAAGCAGAGCTACGACATCACCGCTGAGGTCATCGTGCAGTCGAAGAAACTCTCACAGAGCGACACCAGTTCGGCGCTGACCCAGGAAGCCGACCGCTTCATTCCACCGACCCTGGCCGACATGGAAACCGAGAGCAACATCCTGCGCTCGCCGACCCTGATTCGCCAGACCATCGACCAGCTGCGCAAGGACGGCCAGTTCAAGACCGAGCCCGGCGTCTTGCAGCGTCATGTGTTCACGCCGCTGCGCGAGCAGGTGCTCAATCCGCTGAAAAGCCTGTTGGGCAGTGAGCCCGCAGTACAGCGCGACACCGAGCTGGACGCCCTCACCGACCAAGCGGTCAAGGCACTCACCGTCGAGACCCTGCCAGGTTCGAACGTCATCTCGGTGACCTACAGCGCCGATGATCCCAAGGTCGGCACCCTGTTCGTCAGCCAGTTGCTGGACAACTTCCTGAAAAACCGCCAGGACCTGCAGTCCAACGAGCTGCCACAAAGCTTCTACGAGCAGAAAAAACTCCACTACCAAGCCCGCCTGGGTGACCTGGAAGGGCAACGGATGGGCCTGCTGACTGCGATCAGCTCGTCTGACCCGAAAGAGGAGATCACTTTCCGCCTGAACGCGATCAACACCGAAGAGCAGGCGCTGAACGTGCAGCGCGACCGCCAGTTGCAGAACCAGAAATGGCTCGAATACCTGCAAACCCACCTGGCTGCCGCCAGCAAGGCAAGAATTGCCGACTACGCCTTCCCCTACACCTTCACCACCACCCTGGAGAACGTGGCGTTCGAAGACCGCGAGATCAAGCAACTGGGCGAGCAGCTGACCACCCAACTGGCGCGCTACAACGCCGACCGGACGGTGTTCCAACCGGGCTCCGAACCCATGCTGCTGGCACGTGAGCAGATCGCCCAGCTGCGCGGGCAGTTCCTCAAGATCGTCGAGAACCGCATCCGTGAGCGCCAACAGGATCTTTCCGTCACCCAGCAAGTGATCGACCAGAAGACCCAGCGCATCGCCGACTACAAGGCGCGCATCCTGCAACTGCGCGAAACCCAGAGCAAGACCCGCCAGCTGGACACCGAAATCGATGCCCTGCACAAGGCCTTCTCGACCTACGCCCAGCGTTATGAAGAAAGCCGTGGCCAGGGCCTGCTCGACGGTAGCCAGTCCAACGCCAGGATCCTCAGCGCACCTTACGAGCCAACCGCGGCGGCCTTCCCCAAACCTGGCCTGATCATTCCGTTCGGCTTGCTCTGCGGCTTGCTTCTGGCGATTGCCGTGGTCTACGTCAAGGAGTTCTTCGACCATCGCTTCAAACACCCTGCGCAAATCGGTCAAGAGCTGGGCCTGCCAGTACTGCTGGTAATCAACGACCACGCCCCGGCCCTGCCCAACCCGCACAAGACCTGGTCGCTGCCGCGGCTGGTGCACTGGGTGCGCAATTGAACGCCGCCGTGCCCGCCGCCGGCCGGCCGATCGTGCACCTGCTCAGCAGCGGCGGCTTCTATGGTGCTGAGCGCATGCTGCTGGACCACTGCCAGGCGACCTCGGGCGACCATCGCGTGGTGTTCCTCGATGCCCCGGCGGAGCTGGTTACCCGGTTCCGCGAGGCAGGGGTTCAGTGCCAGTCGTGCGACAGCCTGCCAGCGCTGCTGCGGCTGTTGCGCGAGCAACGGCCGTTGATCAATACGCACAACTTCAAAGGCCTGGTGTTCGGTTGGCTGGGTGCCAGCGTGTGGCGCTTGCCGCTGGTGATCACCCAGCACGGCTTTACCCCCAGCAGCCGCAAGCAACGCCTGTATACCTGGCTGAGCCTGCAACTGTGCCGCATGCCCAACGTTGAGCGGGTGGTCTGCGTGGCCGAAAGCATCGCGCGTATTTTGCGCGATGCGGGGGTACCGGCGAGCCGCCTGCAGGTGATTCCCAATGGCCTGCCGCAAGCCGCTGCCCTGCCTGAACGGATACCGGCGAGCGGGACGTGGCTGGCCGGCTATGTGGGACGCTTGAGCCGCGAAAAAGGCCCGGACCTGTTCCTCGACGCCTTGATCCCGCTGTGCCAACGCCACCGGCAGGTGCGTGGGGTAATGCTCGGCGAAGGCCCTGAACGCGCTGAACTGCAAGCGCGCATCGATGCCGCCGGGCTCACCGAGCGCATCACCCTGCCAGGCTTTCAGCGCGATATGCGCAGCTGGATGGCCCGCCTGGATGCGCTGGTGATCAGCTCGCGCACCGAAGGCACGCCGATGATCCTGCTCGAAGCCATGCAGGATGGCGTCCCAGTGGTGGCCTTCGGCGTCGGCGGCATCCCTGACGTCATCGAACATGGGCGCAATGGCCTGTTGGCCCGGCCATTGGCCGTCGATGAGCTGGGCCAGCAGCTGCTGGCCTTGCTCGAAGACCCGGCGCAGGCTGCCGAGCTGGTCGCCCGCGCCCGCCAGACCCAACGTGAACGCTACCACCTTCCCACCCTGGCACAACGCTGGGCCCAGGTTTACCGGGGCGCGGCACAGGAGGTCGTCGCATGATCATTCCACTGTCGCTGGTCGGCCTGGTCGCCATGGTGTGCCTGGGCTTGCTGGCCAGCCCCTACCCCTACCTGGCGCCTGGCGCGGTGCTCGGCCTTGCCGGTGCGCTGGTCTTGTACCGGCGGCCGGCCTTGGGCTTGCTGGCGATCGTCACCCTGGTGCCGCTGGAAGGCTTGCTCAAAGATGGCCTGGTCTCCGGCGCCAAACTGGTGGGGATTGGCCTGGCCCTGATCCTCACCCTGCAACTGGCGGTCGGCCAGTTGCAAGGTGCGCGCCTGCGCAGCTCGCACTGGCGGCTGCTGGCGCTGTTCCTGACCTTCTATCTGCTGAGCCTGTGGACCAGCGACAACCTCAGCTTGTCGCTGAACCACCTGCGCGACCTGATCGTTGGCCTGGTGGTGTTCGTTCTCACCTTGCTCATCGGCCGCGACCTGAACCTGCCTTGGCTGGCCCGGGTAATTACCCTCAGCGTCTGCGTGATGTGCCTGTTCGGCCTGTTCTCGACCAAGTACCAGGAAGGCGGCCGCGCCACCGCCATGCTCGACGCCAACCTGTTCGCCATGATGATTACCGTGGCCATGCCGATGGGCTTGTGGCTGGCCTTGAAGAGCCGCCAGCTGCCGATCAAGCTGTTCTGGATCGGCTGCTGCCTGTTGCTGCTGGCCGGCATGACCAAGACCGACTCACGCTCAGGGCTGGTGGTGCTGCTGATCAGCTCGGGCATCCTGCTCTACAACTACCGTGAACAGCTCAGCCACATTCGCCCGCGCCACCTGGGCTTCGCCATGCTGGGCATCGCCATCATCCTGCCGTTGGCCGCTGCGGTAGTGCCGGCCAGCTATGTCGATCGTATCGCGTCGCTGGCGATGCTCAAGTCCGGGGTCAATGCGCACAAGGACGAGTCACTCGGCCGGCGCGCCACCTACCTGGTGGTGGGCAAGCAGATGATCAGCGACAACCCGGTCCTCGGTGCCGGCCCAGGCACCTTCCCACTGCATTACGCCGACACCGGCTTCTCCAAGGCCTTTGCCCCGGTCAACAGCGTCGCCACCGACCTGTATCGCCGCGCGCACAACACCTACCTGGAAATCTTCAGCGAAATCGGCCTGCCGGCTGGGTTGCTGTTCGTTGGCATGATCGCCCTGGCCTTGCGCAACTTCTGGCGGGCGCGCGCGGCCTGGGCGGCGATCGGCGAGCACGACAAAGCCGACATGATGACCCACCTGACCATCAGCATGCTGGCCATTGCGCTGTTCCTGATGTTCCTCAGTTCACCGAGCCTCAAGTACCTGTGGCTGATGCTGGCGCTGTCCAGCGTGGTCTGGCGTGAAGCGGCCCAGGCCCGGGCATTGCAGGGGGCGGCATGAGCCTGATCAGCATCGTCATTCCCATGTTCAACGAGGCCCGGCATATTGCCCGGACCTTGCAGGCGGTGCAGCTGGCGGCGGCCAATGCCGGGCTCGATTGTGAAGTGCTGGTGGTCGACAACGGCTCCAGCGACGCCGGCCCTGCTATTGCCGCAAGCTTCGGTGCGCGGGTGCTGAGCTTGCCGAAAATGGCCATCGGCGCCCTGCGCAACTACGGCGCCCGCGCTAGCAACGGGCAATGGTTGGCGTTTCTCGACGCCGACATCGAGGTGCCCAGCGATTGGCTCAGCCGCTTGCTCGACCTGCAGCGCCGTGGCGAGGGCGATGTGTTCGCCCTGGATTGCGACACCCCACGCCAGGCGCCGTGGTTCGCCTACGCCTGGCAGCGCCGCACCTTGCGCGCCGGGCAGACCCTGCAAGACAGCAGCTGGCTGCCGACCCCCAACCTGTTGATGCAGCGCCAGTGGTTCGACCGGGTCGGCGGTTTTGACGAACGGCTGCGCACGGGCGAAGACAAAGACTTCACCTTGCGCCTGCATCAAGCTGGCGCGCGCCTGCGTGTGCTGCGCCAACCGGTGGTGCTGCACTGGGGCTTCGAAGGCAGTTGGGCGGAGTGGCTGGGCAAGGAGCTGTGGCGCCAGGGCAGCCACCTGCAACTGCTGCGAAGCAACGGCCTGAGCCTGCGCTTGCTACGTTTCCCGCTACTGTCGCTGGCGATCTGGCTGTTCGATGCACTTGCCCTGGCGCTGCTAGTGGCCGGCAATGCTCGCGCAGCCTTGCTGCTAGCGCTGGTCGGCGCCCTGCCCGCCCTGGTCTTGAGCCTGCGCCAGAGCCTGAAACACCGCGATCCACTGTTTGTCCTGCAGCTATGGGGCCTGCACTGGGTGCGCCTGCACCTGGCCGGCGCGGCCTGTGTACTCAGCCTGTTCAACTGGAATGCAAGGAGGCCCGCACGTGGCTGAATCAATCTTCTGGCTCTGCCTGCTACTGCCCTTTTATGCCTGGCTCGGCTACCCGCTGCTGCTGACCCTGGTCGGGCCGTTATTCGCCCGCCATCGGCCAGGGCCGTTGCCCCGGCAACAGGTCAGTGTGGTGGTGGCCGCACACAACGAGGAGCGGCATATCGAAGACAAACTGCGCAACCTGCTCGCGCAGAACTGCCCAGCCGCCGACCTGCAGATCATCGTTGCCAGCGATGGCTCCAGCGATCGCACCGTGGCCCTGGCACGCAGCTTCGATGACCCACGAATTCACGTGCTGGACCTGCCACGCCAAGGCAAGAACAGCGTGCTCAACGCCGCCGTCGAACACTGCAGCGGCGATATCCTGGTGTTCACCGATGCCGATGTGCACTGGCTCGATGGCACCCTCAGCGCCCTGCTGGCACCGTTTGCCGACCCAGCCGTGGGCGCCAGCGTCGGCAACATGGTCATCCCCGTCGCCGGTAAAGGCCTGAGCCTGGGGGAAAGCCTGTATCGCCACTACGAAGCCTGGCTGCGCCGGGTGGAGAACCGCACCGGCTGCACGGTTTCGGCCGATGGCGCGCTGCAAGCGGTACGCCGCGAGTATTACCAACCGATCCCGCCACGGGTCAACGACGACTTCTACATCAATACCTGCGCACCGGTGGCCGGCAAGCGCGTGGTGTACGTCGACCAGGCCAAGGTGCTGGACATTGGCGTGGACGAAGCGCATCGGCAATTCAGCCGCCGCCAGCGGGTCACGGTCGGCGGCCTGATCAGCCTGGCCGCACGCCGCGAGCTGCTCAACCCACTGCGCCATGGCCTGTACGCCATCGCCCTGATCAGCCACAAGCTGATTCGCCGGCTGGCGCCGGTACTGCTGCTGCCGCTGTTGCTGGCCAACTTTTTCCTGCTCGACGAGCACGTTTTCTACCGTCTGACGCTGGTCGCCCAGTTGCTCTGCTACGCGATTGCCGTGGCGGGCCTGTTGGATGTGCGTCATCGCCTGCCCAAGCCGTTTCGCCTGGCCGCATTCGTCCTGGTGACCTTGGCGGGGATGAGCGTGGGCCTGTGGCAGTTCTTGCGCGGGCACAGCTACAACCAATGGAACCCCGACCAGACTCGATGAGTGCCTGACATGCCGATCAAGACCAGTATCAAGCGTGCCAGCGGTTGGCTCTACCTCAACTCTCCCAAGGGCCGCAGCCAGCTGCGCGGTGCCGGGGTGATACTCATGCTGCACCGGGTGCTGGCCGACGACGCCAGCGCCGCGCTGCCCCATCGCAATGAACTGTGCGTCGGCCCCAAGGCCTTCGAGGGCCTGCTGCGCTGGCTGCCGCGGCACTTTGACTGCGTCAGCCTGATGGACCTGCTCAAAGACCACCAAGGCACTCGCGGCAGCGGCCGGCCCAAGGTTGCCCTGACCTTCGACGACGGCTGGCGCGACAACGCCCTGAACGCCTTTCCCTTGCTGCGCAAACATCACATACCGGCGAGCATCTTCCTCTCCACCGATTTCATCGGCAGCCGCCAGCGTTTCTGGTGGGAAAGCGTCGGCGAAACCCTGTGGGGCAGCCATGGCGAAGAGCCGCGCCGGCAACTGATCGAGCGCTTGCGCAAGCTCGGGCGGCCGCTGCCTGCGGCCTACTTCATGAACGACCGGCCCAAAGCGCGCAGCCACGCGCTGGCGCAGTATCTGCAAGGCCTCAAGAGCCTCAATCATCAGGCCTTGCAGTTGCTCACCGACGCCTGCCCGCCAGAGTCCCTGGCCCAGGCCATGGACTGGCAGCAGGTGCGCGAACTGGAAGACTCAGGCCTGGTGCGCTTCGGCCCCCATGGCGCCAGCCATGCGCTGCTGCCGTACCTGGACGACCGCCGTCTGGACGAAGAACTGCAGCGCAGTCACGCCGCCCTCAACCAAGGCTGCCAACAACCGCTGCCGGTGTACTGCTACCCCAACGGCGACCACGACGAGCGGGTTCGTGCGCGGGTCGCCGCGCACCGCTACCCCTATGCCCTGAGCACCCGCGCCGGGATTTGCCAAGGCTATGACGACCCGTTGGCGTTGCCCCGTATCGGCGTCAGCCAACGCAATGCCAGCCGGCCTTCGCTGCTGGCTTGGCGCATCAGCCGCGGGAGCCGCTCATGAACCGCAACAGCTACCTGCGCCATCTGCTGCTGAGCATGGGCACCAAACTTGCCATGATCGCCCTGCGCCTGGCGCGCAACGTGTTGCTGGCGCGCATCCTCGGCCCCAGCGAGCGCGGTTTGTTCGCCCTGCTCAGCACCCTGCCCGACCTGATCAGCGCCGCCACCAGCGGCGGGCTCAACAGTGCCGTCGGCTACCAGGCGGCCAAGCAACGCGATATGGGCCTGCTGCTGACCCAGGTGCTGATCTATGGCTGCCTGCTGGCCGGGTTGCTGACGCTGGTGTGTGTCGTGCTTGTGCGCGAGTTCGGTGCTGAGCTGGAGATCACCCTGCAGCTGGGCGTGCTCGCCTGGCTGTTGCTGCTGGCAGTGCCCATGACCGTGCTCAAGAGCGGCCTGCTGACCCTGCACAACGCCAGCGGCGGCGTCGGCGCCTTCAATGCCCTGCGCCTGAGCGAATCACTGGCGCCGCTGCTGCTGTTCGTCGGGCTGTACTGGATGTGGCAGGAGCACGCCCTGGAAGCGGCGCTGATCAGCTGGCTGGGCGGTATCGCCCTGGTGCTGGTACTGGGCCTGTGGTGGCTACGGCGGCAACACCCCCTGCACCTGCGCTGGGACCGCAGCGGCCAGCGCGAGCTCTTGAACTACAGCGCCAAAAGCCATCCGGACCTGTTGTTCCAGCAACTGATCCTGCGCTCGGACTACCTGTTCATCGGCGCGATTCTGGGCAGTACCGCGCTGGGACACTACGCCATGGCCAGCGCCGCCGCCGAACTGCTGCTGATCATCCCCGAAGCGGTCACCACGCCGCTGATGAAGCGCCTGCTGCAACAAGATGCCGGCATGGACAAGATCACCCCATTGGCCCTGCGCCTGACCGCCACGGTCATGCTCGGGGCCTGCCTGGGCATGGCGCTGATTGGCCAATGGCTGATCGTGACCCTGTTCGGCGCCGAGTACCAACCCGCCTACCCGGCCCTGCTGGCGCTGCTGCCAGGCCTGCTTGGGCTGTGCTACGCGAGCATCCTGCGCCTGGACCTGCTGGGCAAGAATCGCCCCGGCACGGTGTCTCTGATGATGGGCGCAGGCGCCGCGCTGAACCTGGTGCTCAACCTGATCCTGATTCCCACCTGGGGCATCGTCGGCGCCGCCATGGCCTCCTCGATCGCCTACCTGGCGGTGACCGTGGCCATGCTGGTGCTGTATTGCCGGCTCAGTGGCGTAGCGCTGGGGCAGACCTTGATCGTTCTACCCAGCGACTTCGCCCCGCTGCGCCAGATGCTGCAACGGAGGCCGGCATGAATCTCTCTTCTCTCACTCCACCTCCAAGCGCCAGGGCAGTAGGAGGTCGCCCTGAGCTGGAACGCGTCAACCGACGCATCTCGACCTGCCACAAACAGGAGGCACCATGCGTGCATTGAGCAAAATCCGGGAGCGCATCCAGCGCAAAGGATTGCGCAACACACTGCGAGCCGCGTTCAAGCGATTCGTCTTCTATCATTGGGAGTTGCTGTGGATGGAGCGTGACCTGGTCAGCCCCGTCCCTCCCCACCGGCTTAAAGCGTACACGCCGCTGCGGGTGGAGCGGATCACGGTGAACAATGTCCAGGCCTTTGCCAAGCATTTCGGCGATCGCGTGGAAGTCATGCGCGAGCTGGCCGCCGAGGGCCACACCGGGCTGATGTTCCTTGACGATGACAACCACACCTGTGCGTTCATCTGGGGCAGCAGCCGGCACTACCACGACCGCCACTTCTACGGGTGCTGGTTCCCGGTGCAAGCGGGCGAATTCTTCGAGTTCGGTGGCGAGCTGATCCGCAAATACTGGGGCACGCGCTTGTCCCTGGATATCCAGTTGGAAATCTGGAAAGCCATGGCCGCGCAAGGCTGCACCAAGGTGGTGGATGTGTGCGAAAGCGACAACATCCCTGCGCTGAAGCTGCATTTGCGTACCGGCTACAAGGAGCAAGGACGAATCATGAACGTGTATTGCCTGTTTGGTCGCTGGAAGTTCTTCCGCGAAACCCGCTACACCGAGTCACGCCTTGAGCCACTGCGCAAACCTGAGCGGGAAACCGTCTCGGCCACGGCGTCGTGAAGCCATGGGCTTGCGCCTGAGCTGGTGCGCCTCGCTGCGCACCCCCGACTTCCCCGCTGCCGACTACGAGGCGCTGCGCCAGCGCCTGGCCGGCAGCACCCCTTTCAACCACCTGGGCTGGCTACGTGCCGCCGAGGCCGCCCTGCAACCTGGGCAATTGCTGCAAGTGCTGCTTGGCTACAAGAACGGCCAGCTCTGCCTGTGCCTGCCGCTGGTGCGCCAGCGCGAAGCATTCGGCCCCATCTCCTTGGCGGTGGTACGCCACCTGGGCTACCCACTGAGTGACCGCATCGCCCTGTTGATCGACCTGCCGGGCAATGCGGCTGGCAAAGTCCTGCGCGCCATTCGCAACCAGCTGCCACATGCCCTGCTGCAATTGAGCGAAGTGCCCGACGGCGCGGCCGGTGACAACTGGCTGCGGCGCTGGGCCAGCCGCAGCTCGACCTTCGAACGGCGCCTGACCTGCAGCGTGCCGGTGCATCGCATCAGCGACGCCGATCGCCAGGAAGTCAGCGGCGATCCGCGCTATAAACTGCGCCGCGCGCGCAAACGCATCGCCGCCTGTGGCGCGCAAGTGCGGCGCGTCATCGCCACTCAGGACAACATCGGCCAGCTGCTCGATGCCATCAGCGCTGTCGAAGCGGCCAGCTGGAAAGGTGACGATGAAGTCGGCATCTTCTCCGGCGAGCAGCGCCGCCAGTGGATGTACCAGGCCTTTACCGCCCTGGCGGGTGAAGGCCTGGTGTGCCTGGTCCTGCTGGAGCTCGACGGCCGCTGCATCAGTTACCGCCTGGGCCTGCTCGAACGGGGCCGGGTGTACGACTACAACCTGGCCTTCGAGCCTGCCTATCGCGACCTGGGCAGTGGCCGGGTGCTGCTCGAAGAGTTTATCCACTGGGGCCTGGACGACGGCTGGCAGTGGGTCGACGCCTCCCGCGTCAGCCTGGAAAACTCCAGCCACCAGCTGCACGAACGCCAGACCGAGCAGGTCGACCAGTGGCGCCTGAGCTGCTACAGCTGGCGCCTGGACGGCATCGCCCTGGGGCTGGCGCTGCGCTGCTGGCAGTGGCTCAAGCCGCGCCTGCGCAAGCGCGCCGCCAGCCCCCAGGTCACGGCCACCCCCAATCCCCCACAGGAGAGTCCGAATGCCATCTCAGGTCATAGTCAACGCTGACGATTTCGGCCTCAGTGCCCATACCAACGCGGTGATCTTGCATGCCTTCCAGGCCGGCTTGATCAGTTCGGCGACGGCCATGGCCAACATGCCGGCGTTTGCCGCAGCCTGCGTCCTGGCCCAGCAGCCGGCGCTCAAAGGACGGATTGGCTTGCATTTCAACCTGACCTACGGCCGGCCGTTAAGCCAGGCCATCTTGGCCGAAGCGCGTTTTTGCGCGCCGCACGGCGAGTTCGAGCTCAAGCTCAAGCGCCGCACCCTGCGCCTGACGCGGCGTGAGCGGCTGGCAGTCGAGCAGGAGCTCGAAGCCCAGTGGAACCGCTGCCTGGAACATGGGGTGATGCCCAGCCACCTGGACTCGCATCAGCATGTGCACAACATCTGGCCGATCGGCGAGATCGTCGCACGCTTCGCTCGCAAACAAGGGGTGCCAGTGCGCTTGGCGCGCAACCTGGGGCAGAACATCGGCCCCTTGAAGAAAACTTTCAAGGCGCTGCTCAATCGGCGCTTGCGCCAACTCAGCGGGGCGACGGCAGACTACGTGTGCACGCCGCTGGACTTGAAAGCGGGCCTGGCGCCCAAACAGGGCGTACTGGAAATCGTCGCCCATCCCAGCGCACTGGGCGGGCATGACTTTGGTGATGCCTACCTGGCCACCGGCGAGTCGCTCAAGAGCCTGATTGACCAGCGGCTGGCGGGGCTTCCTCGGGTTGGCTACACCTGCCTGGCTGCTCAGCCTTCGGCACTCGCTGCGCAGACTTGATAGGCGTCGAGCAGCGATCTCAGCGCGCCGGCCGCCGCTGCTCATGTTGCACCAGCCATGCCTGCAACGCCTGCGCAGGCATCGGCCGGGCCATCAGGTAGCCTTGGCCCTGATTGCATCCGGCATTGCGCAGAAAATCGTACTGCTCCTGGGTTTCGATGCCTTCGGCGGTGATCCGAAAGCCCAGCGCATGGCCCAGGTCGATGATCGCGCGGGCAACGGCGACGGCATCGTCGTCGCCAGGCAGGTCCTTGATGAAGGCGCGGTCGATCTTCAGGTGATCGATCGGCAGCGAGCGCAGATAGGCCAGCGACGAGTAGCCGGTCCCGAAGTCGTCCACCGCGGTGGCCACGCCCATGGCTTGCAGCTGGGCCAGCACCGCGCAGGCCTGCTGCTGGCTTTCCATCAGCAAGCTTTCGGTGATCTCCACCTCCAGCAGTTGCGCCGGCAAGTCGTAACGTGCCAGCGCCGTAGCGAGGCTGGTGACATAGTCGCTGCGCTCGATCTGCAAGGCCGCGACGTTGATCGCCAATGGCCCAGGCAAACAGTCTGCGGCGCGCCAGCTGGCCAACTGCGCGCAGGCCAGATCCAGCACCAACTCACCTAGCGGGATGATCAAACCGGTGCGTTCGGCCAACGGGATGAACTCGGCCGGCGACACCAGCCCATGCTCGGGGTCACGCCAGCGCAACAGCGCCTCGACCCCCTCCAGCTGACCACTGAACAAATCCACCTTGGGCTGGTACCACAGCTCGAATTCGTTGTCCTGCAGGGCCCGGCGCAGGTTGCGTTCCAACTCCAGCCGCTGCTGCAGGCGCGCGGTCATCTCGGGGTGATACGGGCGCCAGGCATTGCGGCCGCTCTCCTTGGCCACGTACATGGCCGTGTCGGCATGGCGCAGCAGGCTGTCGACACTCTCGCCATGCTGCGGACACCAGGCCAAACCGATGCTGCCGGTGACCAGCGCGGCATTGCCGTTGAGGTCGAACGGCCGTTGCAGGCAACGCAAGATCGCCCGTACCTGATGACTGACCTGGCCCTGGCTACCTTGGAGCATGAACACGAACTCATCGCCGCCGAGTCGGCATACGCGGTCGGCGCTGTCGAGCTCTTGCAAAAAGCGCGCGGTGGCTTGTTGCAAAAGCAGATCGCCCATGGGGTGGCCGAGGCTGTCATTGACCTGCTTGAAGCCGTCGATATCCAGCATCAACACCGCCAGGCCATTGCCCTTGAGGATGGCAGCGGCCAACTGCTGCTGGAACAGCACGCGATTAGGCAGCCCAGTGATGGTGTCGTAGTGGGCCAGGCGCTCCAGCTGAGCCTGTGACTGGCGCAGTTCGCGGTTGCGCTGCTTGAGCAAACGGTGATTGCGATTGAGCTGGGCGACGAACACGCTGAACAGCCCGGTGCAACTCAAGGCGAACAAAAACAAGGGCGACGCGAACAAGCCCAGCACCGGCCAGCCGGCACGCGGGGCGGCGACCAGCTGCCAGCGACCACCTGGCACTTCCACCGTCTGGCTGAGCAGCGGGTCTTCGAACAGCCGTGCATCGCCCCAGATCAACCCGCCTTCGCCGCCTTGGCCATTGGCGCCACGCACGGCCACGTCGATCTCAAGCTCCGGCCCAAGCCCGGCGGCGGCCAGCAGCCGATCGATGTCGGCCACGGTCGAGACGTTGCCCCAATAGAACTTCACCCCGCGCTTGCCATTGATGAACACCGGGCGCCGATAAATCAGCGCCTGGCCGCCCTGATAGAGCTTCACCGGCCCGGCAAGCACCGGCTGCATCTGCTCGCGCGCCGATTGCAACAGCGGGAACTGCTCCGGCAGACGCCGGTAGTCCAGGCCAATGATGGCCTGGTTGTCCTTGAGCGGATAGACATCGCTGATCACATCGTCCGGCGCCAGCGACACATGGCGCATGTACGGCACCGAAGCCAACGCTTCACGCGCCATGCCATGGAAGTGCTCGGCACTGATATGGCCATCGGCGGCAATCAGTTGGGCAATGCCCTCGGTTTCGCCGAAGGCTGCGCGCAGTTGCGCCTCCAAGGCGGCCCGTACCCCAGACAAATGTGCAGCAATGGTGGCGACCTGCTCGCTCTGCTCGCGTTGCACGTCCAGCCGGCCAAGCACCAGCGACAAGCTGATGCCAATCACGGCAAAACCCACTGGCAGCAGGCGGTTGGCGCTGCGACGCAGCGAGCCCGCGGCGGCTGGCGGGTCATCAGGGGAAGGGTGGACGGTTCTCATGGGCCCGCGATCGGAGGACGATTGATCCTGTATCGGCGCAGGCTGGCCAATGTTGAGCCAGACTGGTGTTTTTCTTGCGGCGGGTGCATGCTCGGACGCTGAAGCGTTTCACCTAGCCAAACCTGTGAGGTGCAGTAACCATGGACCGTTTGCTCGATTCGCTGTTTCCGACCGCCGAAGAGATCCCCGAAGCCTGGCGCCTCGGCCCGCCACTGGAACAGCGCGATTACCTCGTCAATGGCGAACTCAGGCAATGGCACGGGCCCTTGGCTACCGTGCGCAGTCCGGTCTGGCTCAAACAGGGCGATGAAGAGCACCAGGTGATTTTGGGCAGTGCACCGTTGCTTGACGCCGACACCGCCCTCACCGCCCTGGATGCTGCGGTTCAAGCCTATGACAAAGGCCGCGGCAGCTGGCCGAACATGCGCGTGGCCGAGCGCATCCAGCACGTCGAAGCGTTCCTGGCGCGCATGCGCGAACAGCGCAGCGCGGTGGTCAAGCTGCTGATGTGGGAGATTGGCAAGAACCTCAAGGATTCGGAGAAAGAGTTCGACCGCACCTGCGACTACATCGTCGACACCATCAACGCCCTCAAGGATTTGGACCGACGCTCCAGCCGCTTTGAACTCGAACAAGGCACCCTCGGCCAGATCCGCCGTGCGCCGCTAGGCGTGGCGCTGTGCATGGGCCCTTACAACTATCCGCTGAACGAGACCTTCACCACCCTGATCCCGGCGTTGATCATGGGCAATACCGTGGTGTTCAAGCCGGCCAAGTTCGGCGTGCTGCTGATCCGGCCACTGCTCGAAGCGTTCCGCGACAGCTTCCCGGCCGGGGTGATCAACGTCATCTATGGTCGCGGCCGGGAGACCGTCAGCGCCTTGATGGCCAGCGGCAAGATCGACGTGTTCGCCTTCATCGGCACCCACAAAGCCGCCAGCGACCTGAAAAAACTCCACCCACGCCCGCACCGCCTGCGCGCAGCGCTGGGCCTGGACGCCAAGAACCCCGGGATCGTGCTGCCCCAGGTGGACCTGGACAACGCCGTCGAGGAAGCAGTGACCGGCGCCCTGTCCTTCAATGGCCAGCGCTGCACCGCGCTGAAGATCCTGTTCGTGCACGAGGATGTGGTCGCGCCGTTCCTGGAGAAATTCCAACGCAAGCTGGCTGCGCTCAAGCCCGGGATGCCCTGGGCACCGGGGGTGGCGCTGACGCCGCTGCCAGAGCAAGGCAAGGTCGACTACCTCAACGCCTTGGTGGAGGATGCCAAGGGCAAGGGCGCGCAGGTACTCAATGAGCATGAAGGCGGCGGCCACAGCCGGGGTTCGTTCTTCTATCCTGCCCTGCTCTACCCGGTTAGCGCCGATATGCGCGTGTATCACGAGGAGCAGTTTGGGCCGGTGGTGCCGGTGGTGCCCTACCGCGACCTTGAGACAGTGATCGAATATGTACTGGACTCCGACTACGGCCAGCAGTTGAGCCTGTTCGGCAATGATCCCCAGACCATCGGCACGCTGGTCGATACCTTTGCCAACCAGGTGGGGCGCATCAACATCAATGCGCAGTGCCAGCGTGGCCCGGATACCTACCCGTTCAACGGCCGCAAGAACAGCGCTGAAGGGACCTTGTCGGTACATGACGCCTTGCGGGTATTCTCGATCCGCACCTTGGTCGCGACCAAGTTCCAGGAGGCTAACAAACAATTGATCAGCGAGATCATTCGTAATCGACAATCGAGCTTCCTGACGACCGACTACATCTTCTAGCCAGACGGTTGCTTATGGGGAATTGGCATTTGCGTTAAGCGGCTAGCTGTATAAACATACAGCCTCGCTGTTTATATTGGCCTCATCGCGCGACACCGTCCGTGTAGCAGCGGGCTGGTCCCGCGAGAGGCCAGCATGACCCGCCCAATGCTCAAACCCCAAGGAGATAACAAGATGGCAGCCAAACCGATTCCCGAAGGGCAACACAGCATCACCCCCTACCTGGGCATCAAGGACGCCCACCTGGCCATCGAGTTCTACAAAAAGGCCTTCAACGCCCAAGAGATGTTTCGCCTCGACAGCCCAGACGGCCGGGTCGGCCACGCCGAGCTGAAAATCGGCGACTCGTCGCTGATGCTCGCCGAGCCCTGCGGCGAAAGCGGCGGCTTGACCGCCAGCCAATCGGTCAACGGCGTGGCTGTTGGCCTGCACCTGTATGTCGAGGACTGCGACCAGATCTACGCCCAGGCCATCGCTGCTGGCGCTACCCAGGTCAGCCCTTTGCAAGACCAGTTCTACGGCGACCGCAGTGGCACCGTGAAGGACCCGTTCGGCAACCTGTGGTTCGTCTCGACCCATAAGGAAGAACTCTCGGTTGAAGAAATTCGCGCCCGCGCCGCGAAGATGTTCGGCGCTAACTGAGCCTTGAGCACCAAGCCACAAGCTTCAAGTTGAAAGCGGCGCGGCTTTGCTTGAAGCTTGAGGCTTGTAGCTTGGAGCTGCTTCATGCGAATCATCGAAAAAAACGCCACCCTGGTGCGCAGCCTGACCCCAGCCGAGGAAGAACTGCTGGCCGGTTTTGCCAGCGCCAGCCTCAGCGGCCCCGCCGTGCTACAGGCCAACCAGATGCTGATGAAGGTGCGCAGCGCCAACCAGTGGCTGGCCTGTGATTGCCGCAAGGATGCCTTGCCGGTGCTCAACATCGCCCTCAATGGCGACACCGGTCGGCTGATCCTGCGCAACAACCCGGACACCCCCGAGCATGCCCCCGGCTGCCCGTTCACCAAGGATGAGCGCGAGGCCGACGAGCGCCGCAACGAGACCACCCCGCCACCGGCTTGGCTGGCGCCCGATACGCCGCTGCGGCTGATAGGCGATTTTCGCAAAACCGCAGAAGGCGGCGCGGCTGCAGAGCCTGGCGATCGGCGTGAGCAGCAACATCTGCTGTCGCTACTGCTGACCTGGATCGAGATCAGCGGCCTGAACGTCTATGCCACCCACCTGAAAAAAGACCTCACCGCCCAGTTCGCCGAACTGCGCAGCGTCGCCAGTCGCTACCCCTTGCTCGAACGGGTGCCGGCCAGCAACTACCTGGAAACCCGCCTGGACATGAAGCACATGATGATGCTCAAGTCCCGCCTGCGCGAAGCCACGGTATTTGCCAACCACCGCCGCCACGGCCTGTTGCTCGACTGCGTCGATCAGATCAAGGCACGCAAGCTGTTCAACGCCCGCAGCGAAGATGGCTTCGATTTCCAGGGGCATCACTTGTATTGGGGTGGCAGCCGCACCACTGGGCCACTGCTGGCCTTGGCCCTTTACTCACCGACCACGGCAGGCAGCCACTTCTATGAGTTGATCCATGTCGCCAGCGTGCCGGTATTGTCGCGCGCGCATCTGTTCCCGGTGTACCGCGATGAAGAGCGCGAACCGCTCAAGGCGCTGGTGTCGTTGATCGACTGGATGGCGAGCAAGGGGGTCAAGGTACTGATGCGCCGGCCGGTAATCGGTGGCCAGGTGATGGATGAACTGGTGCTGACCTCGGATCAGGACCGGGTGCTGTCGGTGTCACTGCTCGAACAACCCGTCGGGCCGGAGCCTGAGACCGAGCACTTCAAGCGCTATGCCGACTTCAAGAGCCTGGAGACGTTTCGCAAGTATGTGGCAGGGTTCTTCATGCGCGAGCGCTGAAGACTGTAGCGCTGCCAATCGCCGGACACGTCACTGGGACGTGTCCGGCGATTGAGCTGAACGATCAGAACGCCGCGCGGAAGATCGCCTCGATCTCAGCCTGGCTGGCCGGCCGCGGATTGGTCAGCCCACACGCATCCTTCAACGCGTTTTCAGCCAGGACCGGCACGTCCTGGACTTTGGCACCCAACTCCGCCAGCCCCGCGGGAATGCCGATCGCCGCAGCCAGATGCTCGATTGCGCTGATCGCCGCCCCCGCGCCCTGCTGCGCATCCAAGGCACACACCCGCACGCCCATGGCCTTGGCCACATCGCGCAGACGCGCCGCACTGACCTTGGCATTGAAGCGCTGCACGTGCGGTAGCAGCACCGCATTACAGACCCCATGCGGCAAGTCGTAATAGCCGCCGAGCTGATGGGCCATGGCATGGACGTAGCCGAGCGAGGCATTGTTGAACGCCATGCCGGCAAGGAACTGGGCATAGGCCATGTTCTCCCGCGCTTGCAGGTCCTTGCCGTCCGCCACCGCCTGGCGCAGGTTGTCGCTGATCAGGCTGATGGCCTTGAGCGCGCAAGCGTCGGTAATCGGGGTTGCCGCTGTCGACACATACGCCTCGATGGCATGGGTCAGGGCGTCCATGCCCGTCGCGGCCGTCAGGCCCTTGGGCATAGCGGCCATCAAGGCTGGGTCGTTGACCGAGAGAATCGGCGTGACGTTACGGTCGACAATGGCCATTTTCACGTGGCGTGCTTGATCAGTGATGATGCAGAAGCGAGTCATCTCGCTGGCCGTACCGGCAGTGGTATTGATCGCAATCAGCGGCAACTGCGGCTTGCTTGAGCGGTCGACACCCTCGTAATCGCTGATATGCCCGCCATTGGTTGCGCACAGGGCAATGCCCTTGGCGCAGTCGTGGGGTGAGCCGCCACCGAGGGACACCACACAGTCACAGCGTTCACGCTGGAGCACCGCCAGGCCCGCTTCGACATTGGCGATGCTCGGGTTGGGCTGGGCGCCGTCGAACACCACCGAATCGATGTCACGCATTGCCAGCATCTCGGCGATACGCTGGGCCACGCCAGCCTTCGCCAGCCCTTCGTCGGTGACGATCAATGCCTTGCGCAGGCCATAGCCGGCAATGGCGGTCATCGCCTCCTCCAGGCAATCGATGCCCATGATGTTGACGGCGGGGATGAAGAATGTGCTGCTCATGGGCGGTTCCTCGGCAAACTGGGTCTGGCTTGAGGATCGACCTGAATGGCGCGGAGGGTGTTGATCCAGGGCAATGTGTTGTGAGTGACGCGCCCATCGCCGACTTGCTCTGCGATGGGCGCGGTACTTCTAGCCCAAAAACAGCTGATACGCCGGGTTATCCGTCTCATCCCAATAGCGATAGCCCATTTCATCCAACGCCACCGGCAGGCCCGCCAGTTCATCCCCAGGCACTTCCAGCGCGGCAAACACCCGGGCCTCGGCCGCACCATGGTTGCGGTAATGGAACAGGCTGATGTTCCAACGCTTGCCCAAGCGCTCCAAAAAGCCCAACAACGCCCCCGGCCGCTCCGGGAACTCAAAGCGCAACACCCGCTCATCCGCCCCAGGCGCGGCATGCCCACCGACGGTATGACGCACATGCAGCTTGGCCAATTCGTTGTCGGTCAGGTCGAGCACGCTGTAGCCCTGCTCACGCAGGCTGGCCAGCAGCTGTTCACGCGGGTCGTTCAGCGGATGCGTTTGCACCCCGACGAACAGCCGCGCTTCTTTTCCTGGGTAATAGCGGTAGTTGAACTCGGTGATCTGGCGCTTGCCCAGGGCCTGGCAGAATGCGCGGAAACTGCCTGGCTGCTCCGGGATGGTCACGGCGATGATCGCCTCGCGCTGCTCACCCAGCTCGGCCCGCTCGGCGACATGACGCAGGCGGTCAAAATTGACGTTGGCGCCCGAGTCGATCGCCACCAGGGTCTGCCCCTGCACGCCGTCACGGGCCACGTACTTCTTGATCCCGGCCACCGCCAACGCGCCAGAGGGCTCGGTGATAGAGCGGGTGTCGTCGTAGATGTCCTTGATCGCCGCGCAGAGCTCATCGCTGCTGACGGTGATCACTTCATCGACGAAATGTCGGCACAATTCGAAGCAATGGGCGCCGATCTGCGCCACCGCAACGCCATCGGCGAACGTGCCGACCTGCGCCAGGATCACCCGCTCACCGGCAGCAATGGCCGCTTGCAGGCAGTTGGAGTCCTGCGGCTCGACGCCGATCACCTTGACCTCGGGCCGCAGGTATTTGACGTAGGCGGCAATCCCGGCGATCAGGCCGCCGCCACCCACCGGCACGAAGATCGCATCCAGCGCCCCAGGCTGCTGGCGAAGAATCTCCATGGCCACGGTGCCTTGGCCTGCGATCACGTCTGGATCGTCGAACGGCGGCACGAACGTCGCGCCGTGCTCGTCGGCCAGGCGCAGGGCGTGGGCCAGCGCATGGGGAAAGCTCTCGCCATGCAGCACCACATTGCCACCGCGCGAGCGCACGCCTTCGATCTTCAGCGTCGGCGTGGTGGTGGGCATGACGATGGTCGCACGCATCCCCAGGTGCGCCGCAGCCAGGGCGACCCCCTGGGCGTGGTTGCCCGCCGAGGCGGTGATCACCCCGCGCTCGCGCTGGGCAGTGGTCAGCCGTGATAGCCGGGTGTAGGCACCGCGGATCTTGAACGAGAAGGTTGGCTGCAGGTCTTCACGCTTGAGCAGCACCTGGTTAGCCAAGCTTGCCGACAAGGCGGGGGCGACTTGCAGTGGGGTCTCGATGGCCAGGTCGTACACGGGGGCGGCAAGAATCCGCCGCACCTGCTCCGAAAGCAATTGTTGCGGCGTGGTGGCGGTACGCGGGCTGACACTGAGGCTGGTCATCGATGACTCCTGGTTTTTTTAATTTGCCCAGGAGTCAGAGAGAAAAAACCCGCCTCCAGGGCGGGTTCGGTGCACGTACGCGCTAGCCCGCCAATCCGATAATGGCGGTAATAATAATGCTCAGGGCGCGACGTTGCGGGAAGGTATTCATGGGCGCTGACGTTAGCCTGCCTGGGTACGGCAAGTCAACATTTGACGTGCTGGGCCGAGAGCGGCACATCGAACACCTTGTCAAAGCCCCATTGGAACACGAAGGCATAGACGAAGAAGAACACGAACAAGGCCAGGTTGGTCAGCAATGCCTGCCACAGGCTGATGTCGAGCCAGAACGCCACCAGCGGCAGCAGGATCAACACCAGCCCACCCTCGAAGCCCAACGCATGCAGCACCCGGCGCAACAGGGTACGGGTACGCTGCTGCTGACGCGCCTCCCAGCGCTCGAAGGCCCAGTTGTAGCCCATGTTCCAACTCATGGCGATGCCCGACATCAGCACCGACAGCACCGTCGAATGGGCCATGCCTGCGTCGAACATCAACGACAGCGCCGGCGCTACGCAGGCCACGGCGATGACTTCATAGCAGATGGCCTGGACGATCTTGCGGGCCTTGCCTTGCATGGGGGCCTCCTGATGAGAAATGGACAGAAACGGTACGCCGCTCTGGGCGGATCTTCAACCTTTGCAGCATCCGCTGGCCGCTGCGCACGCAATTGGACAACCCCTGGTTCGCCTGCTTGTATCTAACTCCTACAAGCGCGACGCATTCGTACAACTTCGGACACGGAATCGGACGAGGAGCGAGACGATGCCCCATACCGTCATGATGGTTTTCGGTACCCGCCCAGAAGCGATCAAAATGGCTCCGCTAGCGCGCGTGCTGCGCGAATGGCCCGAGCTCGACCTGCATATCTGCTCCACCGGCCAGCACCGGGAAATGCTCGAACAAGTGCTGACTGCCTTCGGCCTGTCGGTCGATCAGGACCTGCAGGTGATGACCAAGAACCAGACCCTCAATGGCCTGGCCCGCGACCTGCTGGACAAGATCGACCAGGCCTACGCACAGGTAAACCCGGACATCGTGCTGGTCCACGGCGATACCACCACCAGTTTCATCGCCGCCCTCGCCGCCTTTCACCGGCGCATCCCCATCGGCCATGTCGAAGCCGGGCTGCGCACCGGTAACCTGCAGCAACCCTGGCCGGAAGAGGCCAACCGGCGCCTGACCGGGGTGCTCGCCGATCTGCATTTCACCCCTACCACCAAGTCCCGCGACAACCTGTTGGGCGAACATGTGCCCGCCGAACACATCGAAGTGACCGGCAATACCGTGATCGACGCGCTGCTGTGGATGCGCGCGCATCTGAACACCAGCGGCTGGCATCCGGCAGCCGATTCGCCGCTGGCAGTGCTGGGCGCTGATCAGCGTATGGTGCTGATCACCGGCCATCGTCGGGAAAACTTCGGCGCCGGTTTCGAGCGCATCTGCCTGGCGCTGGCCGAGTTGGCCTTGCGCTACCCAGACGTGCAGTTCGTCTACCCGGTGCACCTCAACCCCCAGGTGCAAAAAGCTGTCTACGGCGTGCTCTCGGGCCGCGACAACATCCATTTGGTCGCCCCCCAGGATTATCAGCACTTCGTCTGGCTGATGGACCGCGCCCAGGTGATCCTCACCGACTCTGGCGGGGTCCAGGAAGAAGCGCCGGCGCTGGGCAAGCCGGTGTTGGTCCTGCGCAAGGTCACTGAACGTCCGTCAGTGCTCGAAGGCGGTACGGTCAAGCTGGTCGGCACCCTCACCGAACGCATCGTCAGGGAAACCAGCCAACTGCTCGATGACCCCGAGGCGTATCGGCAAATGGCTCGGGTGTACACCCCGTTCGGCGACGGCCATGCCAGCGAGCGCATTGCCGAACGCCTGCAACGCTGGTTCGAGGAGCGCGAAAACGGACGAGACGACGCATGAGCCTGGCCTTTATCGATTTTCTGACCTATGTACTGTTCGGCCTGAAGATTCTCGCCATCATCCTCGCCAGCCTGATGTTCCTGCTCGGCCTGGATGACCTGTTCATCGACCTGTGCTACTGGGGCCGCAAGCTGGTGCGGCGCTTCCGGATCTATGACAAATACGAACCGGCCGATGAGAAACGCCTGTTCGAAGTGCCGGAAAAACCCCTGGCGATCATGGTGCCAGCCTGGAACGAGGTGGGCGTGGTCGGCGAGATGGCGCGCCTGGCCGCTTCGACCATCGACTACGAGAACTACCAGATCTTCGTCGGCACCTACCCCAACGATCCGCAGACCCAAGCCGATGTCGATGCGGTGTGCCTGCACTACCCCAACGTGCACAAAGTGGTCTGCGCCCGGCCAGGCCCGACCAGCAAGGCCGACTGCCTGAACAACATCATCGACGCCATCCTGCGGTTCCAGCAGGACGCACGCATCGAGTTCGCCGGGTTCATCCTGCATGACGCCGAAGACGTCATCTCGCCAATGGAACTGCGCCTGTTCAACTACCTGCTGCCCAACAAAGACATGATCCAGATCCCGGTGTATCCCTACGCGCCAGAATGGAAAGGCTTCACCGCTGGGCACTACGTGGATGAGTTCGCCGAAAACCACGGCAAGGATGTCATCGTCCGCGAAGCGTTGACCGGGCAAGTGCCCAGTGCCGGGGTCGGCACCTGCTTCAGCCGGCGGGCGATCAGCGCGCTGCTCGAGGACGGTGACGGCATCGCGTTCGATGTGCAGAGTCTGACCGAGGACTACGACATCGGTTTTCGCCTGAAACAAAAAGGCATGAAGTGCATCTTCGCCCGTTATTCCATCACCGACCCGGCGCTGACGCTCAAGCAGGACTGGCGGTTCGGCATGAGCCGGGCCTTCTCCCAGGTGATCTGCGTGCGCGAACACTTCCCGCGCGACTGGCAGCACGCCATTCGGCAAAAGTCGCGCTGGATCGTCGGCATCGTGTTCCAAGGCACCAGCAACCTGGGCTGGAGCCGCAAGGGCGCGCTCAATTACTTCCTTTGGCGTGACCGGCGCGGGCTGTTCGCCTACCTGCTGAGCTTTTTGGTCAACCTGTTGTTCCTGGTCCTGTTGGCGATGTGGCTGGTGACGGTGATCGCCCCTGAATCGTGGCGCTTCATGTCGATCCTGGGTGACAGTTGGCTGCTCTCCACCCTGCTCTGGCTCAACGGCTTGTTGCTGATCAATCGGCTGTTCCAGCGTGGTTGGTTCGTCACTCGCTACTACGGTATTGGCGAAGGGCTGCTGTCGGCGCCGCGGATGATGTGGAGCAACTTCGTCAATTTCTTCGCCAACCTGCGTGCCCTGCGCCAAGTGATGGAAATGGGTGATTCACGGCGGGTGGCCTGGGACAAGACCACCCACGAATTCCCGGCCCTCGCCTCACCAGCTCGCACGCCCCTGGGCCATCGTCTGGTTGAAAAAGGCTACATCAGCGAAGCGCAACTTGAGCAAGCCATCACCAGCCCAGTACGCCGCCGGTTGGGACGCGAACTGCTGTTGCGTGGATGGCTGACCAGCGAGCAACTGGTCGAAACCCTGGCTGAACAGCTGGAGCTGCCCTGGGCACCACTCAATCCGTTCAAGATCCCCCCAGCGCTGATCGGCAAACTCCCGCGCCGCCTGGCCGTTCACTATGGCGTGCTGCCTGTGGCGGAAGATGGCGACACGCTGGTGCTGGCCAGTGAAAGCCCGGTCAGCCAGGTGTCGCTGGGGGTCATCAGCCGCCAACTCAAGCGCCCGGTGCGCAGCCGCTTGGCGCCCCAGGGGCGGGTGACGCTGGGCCTGCGTTATCACTATCCCAGCCCCTGGCAAAAACCCGAGACCCAACAGATGCTGGCCGTGCTGGAACGTCATCAGGATGACGCCGAGCTGATCGAGAAGGTCAGCACCCACCAGGTCATGCTCGGTGCACTCCTGCAAGTGCGCGGTATGGTCCCGGCGACCTTGTTCAATCAGGCGCTGATCGATTTCGACCCCGACACCATGAGCCTGGGCGAGCACCTGATCGCCCGCGGCATCATCACCGAGCAGGTGCTGCAACAAGCCCTCGCCGAACAAGCCAGCGAACAGCAGGCTGCCTATGACCTGACGCGGGAGGTGGCATGAAGCCCGGTATTTCCCTGACGTTGACTACCTTGTTGCTGTGTTCCACCGCCCTGCCGGCGTTGGCAGCCCCGATGACTGACTTCCAGCGTTTCACCAGCTATCCCTTCATGGAGCGTGGCTATCGCGAGGCGCAGAAAGACAACTGGGCCGAGGTCGAGCGGCTGACTCGCCATGTGCTCGACCGGGTACCGAACAACGATGAGGCACGTGCCTTGCTGATGTCGGCACTGGCCCACCAGCGCCGCTATAAAGAAGCCCAGGCAATGGCCGAGCAGTTGCAGAACAGCCCCGAGCACGCCGACGCCCTGCTCGAACTGCGCTTGACCTGGATCGAGCAAGACCCGCCACCGGCCAGCCAGGTCGAGGGCTGGATCGCCAGCAGCGAAGGCAACACCCGTGTGCGCCTGTGGCAGGCCTACAGCATGAGCCTGGCCAAGTTCGGAGGCGCCGGGCGAGCCTTGGCGTGGCTCAACCAACTGCCAGCGCATGGCGACGGCATGGTCTTGCGCCTGACACGGGCCAACTTCGCCGAACAGTTGCGCAATTGGGGCGAGACCATCGAGCAACTGCAACCCTTGGCCGACAAGGGCCAGCTGTCAGCCGAGAACTGGCAGCGACTGGCCAACGCCTACGTGCAGCAAGTCGACGAAAACGGCCTGAACAAACTCCTGGCCAGCGCGCCATCGGCCGAGGTGGCCAACCAGACGCGCCTGGCCATGGCCAACCGGGCAATCGCCGTGGGCCATAATCAGCAGGCCGAGCGCTGGCTGCAAAGCCTGCCCAGTGAGCAGCTACAACACCCCGAGCAACGCCAGCAACTGTGGGAACTGGCGCGCCAGGGCGATAACGCGGCGCAGGTCCAGCAGCTGAGCAACCAGCTCGGCAAACCGTGCCTGGAAACGGTCGACTGGCTGTCGCGACACGATCCTGCGCTGGCCCGCGAGCAGCTCAAGGGTTGTACCCGCGACGACAACCCACGCGCCCATGCCGTGCTCAAGCAACGCCTGTATGGCGACCCGCCGCAACCACCGCAGCCGCGCACGGCCGCGCAGTGGGAGCAGCGTTACCGGCAAAGCGGCGACCTGGCGGCGCTCGAACAAGCCAGTTTCCTGCTAGTCGAGCAAGGCCAGGCCGAGCGCGCACGACACCTGCTCGTGCAGGCCTACGACCGTCGCCAGGGCCGCTTGACGCCGTCCCTGCTGCGGCGCCTGGGCAACCTTTACGCACGCAATGATGGCCCGCTGGACAGCCGCCGCATGCTGGCGCTGGTCCCCCGGGTCGACGCCGCCACCCGGGCGCAACTGCTCGCGCGCCTGGCCGAAGCCGGACAGTGCGATGCGGTGCGCGGGGTAATCCCGGGTAAACCAACCGAACCCGGCCAATACCGTGCCCTGGGCCGCTGCGCCATGCCCGAGCATCCCGGCGAAGCGGTGGTTTATTACCAGGCCGCAGAAGGCCTGGGCGACACTGCCAGCCGTCTGCCGCTGGCCTATGCGCTGCAGGCAGCGGGTGACTTCGAAGCAGCCCTGCCAATCTGGCGCAGCCTGCCCGCCGAAGCCTGGACCGACAACGCCCGCCTGACCGCCGCACAAGGCGCCTTGAATGCAGGCGACGCCCAAGCCGCCCAGCGCTATTGGCAGGCGGCAGCGCACAACAGCGCCGATGATTGGGCCTTGGGCGCCGCCATCGCCCAGCGCCAGGGCGATTTCAACACGGCGCTCAACCGCCAACGCCAGGCGCTGGCGCGCAACCCACGAGCCGATCATTACTACGCCGCCGCGGGCACCGCCCAAGCGGCCGGTGACAGTGCGCAAAGCACCGCCTGGCTGGCCGAAACGGTGCGCCTGGCGCCAGACCAGCCGCGCTACCGCGCCGACTACGGCATGCGTTTGGCAAGCTCGGCGGACCCGCAACAGCGCCGCGCAGCGATCCCCTACCTTGAGCGTTCGACCCGCGATTTTCCCGAGGACTACCGCCTCGGCGAAACCCTGGCGCTGCGCTATGACGAAGTCGAAGACAGTGCCTCGGCCCGCCGCGAACTGCGCCGCGTCATCGATGTGGAGCAGCATGTGGTCGACGGCGACGACGAATACGGCAGCCTGGAAGCGCGCAAATACCGCCAGCGTCGTGCCCACGAAACCCTGTCGCGGCGCGACAGCATCACCCTGGCCAGCACCTGGTCGCCCGCCGGTACCTCGACCAACGACAACTTCGACACCGGCCGTAGCGAGCGCCGGGCGCGCTCGCAGAACGTGCAGCTGGCGATGTGGGACCATGCCCTGGGCGAACAGCCCAGCCGCAATGGCAGTACCCTGTCGGTGTATGGCCGGGTGCTGTTTGGCGGTCC
Organism: Pseudomonas sp. Je.1.5.c; assembly: GCF_051129895.1. Classification (NCBI taxonomy): domain Bacteria; kingdom Pseudomonadati; phylum Pseudomonadota; class Gammaproteobacteria; order Pseudomonadales; family Pseudomonadaceae; genus Pseudomonas; species Pseudomonas sp. Je.1.5.c. The sequence goes on along the minus strand of NZ_JBCPSP010000022.1, from coordinate 24,503 downwards.
GGGGCGCTCCGACTACGCGCAAAGCATGGGCACTGGCGTAGGCCTGCGCTGGAAACCGTTCGGCCAGGCCAACCTAAACCTCTACGCCGAGCTTTATCACCAGCGCCAGATCGACGACCAGCACTACAACGGCTTGAGCCTTGGCCAGTTGCTCAGCCCGAGCAAGGTCGGCGATAACTGGGGCGATCTGCGCGGGCACGCCGAGTCGAGCAACGACTTGCTGCTGCGCGCCACCGCCTCGGTGCTCGACCAGGGCGATTGGCGTAACGACTGGCGCATCGATGAAGATCAATGGAACGAGCGCTTCCTCTACCTCGACGCTGCCTGGTGGACTCGCGCCGGCGACCACGCCTGGCTGTCGCGCTATCAGCAAGGCCACGCCTGGAAACTGCCGGTCGACTCGCCGCAGACGATCATGCCCTATGGCTTTGTCGAGTTCGCCAGCCAAGACCCCAGCAACGACTGGCGCCAGGATCTGCGCAGCGGCGTCGGCCTGCGCTGGCAATGGTGGTTCGATGATGATCGCTACAACGCCTACCGCGGCTCGTTGAAAGTGCGCGCCGAGTACCAGCAGGCACTGGGCGGCAACCTCTATGAGCGGGCCAACGGCGTGCTCCTGGGTGTGGAGATGACCTTCTGATGCGCAAGCTCCTGGCAATTGGCATGCTGCTGTTGTGCCTACCGGCGCTGGCCGACCAGCGCCTGTTCTATCAACCGCTGAACCGCGATGCAGCGCTCACCCCGGCCCAGTGGCAACAGCTGTGGCGCGCCACCGTGGCCCAGGGCGGCAAGACCTTGATCGTGCAGTGGAGTGCCTATGGCGACAGCGATTTCGGTGGCGCTCAGGGCTGGTTGGCCAACAGCCTGCGCGAAGCCCACGCGCAAGGCCTGGAACTGGTGCTGGGGCTGTACATGGACCCTGGCTACTACCAACGCATCGAGCAATTGGACGCCCAGGGGCTGTCGGACTACTGGAAAGCGCAACTGGGCCGTTCCCTGACCCAGTTGCAACAGGTCCAGACCAAATGGGACGTGCAGCTGGCGGGCTGGTACCTGCCCATGGAGCTGGACGACCTGCACTTCGCTGATGCTGCCCGCCGCGAGGCGCTGCACAGCCAGTTGCAAGCATTCAACCGGCAACTGGACAAGCCGCTGCATATCAGCGCGTTCAGCGCCGGCAAGCTGTCGCCGCGGGTCACTGGTGTGTGGCTGGAACAGCTGAGCGGCATGGGCTTGACTGTCTGGTGGCAGGATGGCGCAGGTACTGGGCGCTTGCCGGCGCTGGTGCGCCAGGGCTATGAACAGGCGCTGCCCTGCCGGGTCGGCATTGTCCGGGAGGCGTTTCGCCAGACCAGCGCACCGGGGCAGCCGTTTCGCGCCGAGCCTGCGCCGCCAGCGCTGAGCGGTGGATGCCACGCCCAAGCCGTGTTCGCCTTGCGTTATCGGCCTTGGGCGCAGGGTTTATTGCCGGTCAATTGAGTGGGTTTCACCGGCCTCATCGCGGGGCAAGCCCGCGCCAATGAGTTGCGCTACACGTGGGAGCGGGCTTGCCCCGCGATGAGGCCAGTTCAGCCAGCAAGGAGTCCCCGACTAAACCATGTTCAAAACCATCGAAGAGCACGTGCGCAAGCAGGTCGCCCCCGCCGCCCTGCGCGCGGAATTTCGCCAGCACGAATTCGAGCTGATGCGTCCGTTCTGCCAGTTGATCTTCTGCTGCAGCATTGGCATCTGGCTGATCTTCGACCTGATCGTCAGTTACCTGGGCAATCAAGGCTTCACCTGGCTGTCTGGCCTGTTCATGGGTTTACTGGGCTGTATCACCGTGGTCCTGGGTTTCACCCGCAAAAGCCACCACTTCGATGTGCTCAACTTGCTGTTCATCGCCGTGATCACCCTAGGCATGCGCCTGGTGATCGAGGGCATCCCTATCGCCCTGCGTCCGGTATGGCTGGTGCTCGGCGTGTCGACGGTGCTCTACAGCGTTTCGGTGCTGCCAGTACGGCGTTGGTCGTTCTTCTGCGCCATGGCCATCTGCTGGGCGATGCTCAACCCCTTCTACGGCACCAATATCGACCTGGATGACCTGGAAGCCGCCATGCTGCTCAGTTATGCGGTGTTCCTCAGCGGCCTGGTGATCTACAGCTACCTGCGCATCCGCCAGGCCAAGCTACACAACTTCTACATGTCCAAGGTGCTGTTGGAGCAAGCTTATGTCGATGTGCTCACTGAAATACCCAACCGCCGCTCGTTCATGGCCAAGGCCGAACGCCAGTTGCAGCAAGCGCCGCCGGGGCAATTCCTGGCGATGATCGACATCGACAACTTCAAGAAGGTCAACGACCAATTTGGCCATGATAGTGGCGATGAAGTGCTCAAGCGTGTGGCTGGGCATATAAAGGCATCGATGGCAGGTTTCGAGTTCGCAAGGCTCGGCGGCGAGGAATTCGCGATCTTCTTCCAGGGCCTGGATCAGCAAGCTGCCGAGCGTCAGGTCGCAGCCTTGTGCAAGCGCGTGCGCGAAGACCTGGGGGCGCATCCAGTGACGATCAGCATCGGCCTGGCCCAGGTCAACGGCGGCGATAGCCTGAGCCTGGCGCTGGTACGTGCCGACCAGGCGTTGTATGAGGCCAAGCATACGGGCAAGGATCGGTTCGTGTTGTGGACTGCCCAGTTGGGGGGCGCCTGACACAGGTCCAGTACCTGCCGCTGCGTGGTCACCCCACGCCCGCAGCCCCTACACAAAACCTGTAGGAGCGGGCTTGCCTGCGAAGAGGCCGGAACAAACACACCCTCAACTGGCAGGCAAACGAATCTTGAACTGCGCCCCACCCAACACCGACTGCGCCACGGTAAGCGTGCCACCCTGCCCCTCGATCGCCCGCCGGCTGATCGCCAGCCCCAAGCCAAACCCGCCGGTATTGCGATCGCGGCTGCGATCGAGCCGATAGAATGGCTGGAAGATCCGCTCACGCTCCTCGACCGGAATGCCAATGCCGTCATCCTCAACCGTCAGCAAACAGGCCCCATCGGCTTCCAGCTTGAGCCGCAACAGCAGGCTCTCGTCGCAATAACGCATGGCATTGCGCACCAGATTCTGCACCGCGCGGGCGGTCAGGCGCGGATCGAGGACAAAGCGCGGCAGCTTGTCATCGGCGCGCACTTCCCACTGGATGCCGCGCCCATCGAGCTCTTCGGCAAAGCCGCCGAGCACACTGTCGACCAGCTCAAGCAACGACACCTCGACCCGCTCGCGGGCCTGCTCGGCATTCTGCAAGCGGCTGTAAGACAGTAACTCCAGCACCAGCTCATCCAGCTCGCGCACATGCCCGACCAGCTCCAGCAGGCGCTTGCGGCTGGCTGGCGGGACCTCGTCGAACAGCAGCACCAGGCCAAAATCCAGGCGGGTCAACGGCGTTCGCAGTTCATGCGACACCGCATTGAGCAGCTCGCGCTGCTGGTTGACGTGGCGCTCCAGGTCGCCGGCCATGGTGTCGAACACCCCGGCCAGTTCGCCGATGTTCGAGTGCGCCGAGATGTGTGTGCGCTCCGACATCTGCCCCTGGCCCAAGCGCCGGGCGGTCTCCTTGAGCCGCTCCAGGTCGCGCCAGTGCGGCCACACCCAGACCAGCAGGCAACCGAGCATGGCGGCGCCGATCAACACCGTCACGCCCCAGGACAACACATTGATATCGACCGGATCCGGCGGGCTGTGAAGACTCACCAGCCAGTCCGGGTCGAGCGCTGCCAGGGCGGTCTGGTAATAGCCCCAGTCGCCGATGCGCACCACCTTCAAGCCATGCTCAAGACGTGCCCGCTCGGCCACCGTCAGCTCGGCTTCGTCCCACTTGAGCAGCTTGACTTGCAACGGCGTGAAGTGCGCCGCCAAGTCGCTTTCCACCGCTGGCCACTGCTCGCGCGGTGCCTGCTGGAACTGGCGCACGATCAGCGACTGCACGCCCTTGGCCTGGTCGAGGTTGTAGGCCATGAAGCGCTCATGGAAGGCACCGACGATAGCGTCGGGGATCAGCAGCAAGGCACCGGCATAGGCGACGATGATCACCAGGTACAGGCGCACCAGGATCTTCAGCATGATGCGCTCAGAACTCCCACTCGACGCGGCTGAACAAGTAGCCCTTGCCCCACACGGTCTTGATCTTGCGCGCTTCGCCGGCGTTGTCGTCGAACTTGCGCCGCAGTTTGGAGATGGCGACGTCCACCGAGCGGTCGGTGCCGTTGAACTCGATCCCGCGCAACTGCTGCAGGATGCGGTCGCGGCTGAGCACTTCACCGGCATTGCGCGCCAACACCACCAACAGGTTGTACTCGCCGCTGGACAATTCGACTTCCTCGCCACGCCAGGTCACGGTGCGTTCGGCCAGGTTGATCTGCAAACCGCCGACCAGGATCAGGTCACTCTCCAGGCGCGGCTCATTGATACTGCTGCGGCGCAGCAGGGTGCGCACCCTGGCCAGCAGCACCCGCGGCTCACAGGGTTTGGTCACGTAGTCGTCGGCGCCCATCTCCAGCCCCAGCACCTGATCGTGGCTATCGTCGCGGGCGGTCAGCATGAGGATTGGCAGGCCTTGGGATTCCTGGCGCAACAGGCGGCACACTTGCAGGCCGTCGAGCCCCGGCAGCATCAGGTCGAGCACCACCAGGTCAGGTTTGTCCCGGCGAAACGCTTCCAGCACGTGGTCGCCCCGGGCGATCACCCGGACATGAAAGTCGTTGCGTTGCAGGTAGCTGGCGATCAATTCAGACAACGCGCTGTCGTCTTCGACCAGGAGAATGTTCGGCATAAAGGGCGTAGTAGCGAAATGGTGAGAGGCAGGATATAGAATCCTACGCCTGGCCAGCGGCATTCCTTACACTTTTTCACACTCGTCCTACACTGCTTCACACCCACGCCGCGAGCGCCTGCTTTAGCATACGCCTGGTCATTTTCGGAAAACCCCGCATGTCTACTCACCGCCCTACCCGCCTGCGCCGTTTGGCGCCTTTGGTGCTGCTGAGCGTATTACTCGCTGGCTGCGACGATGCTGCCGAGCAGCAAGAACAAGCGCCCACGCCGCAGGTGCGGGTGGAAATGGTGCAGGTCCAGCCTCTGGCGATCAGCACCGAACTGAGCGGGCGCATCCTGGCGCCGCGCACGGCAGAGGTGCGCGCACGGGTCGCGGGGGTGGTGCTCAAGCGGGTGTACCGTGAAGGCAGCGATGTCAAACAGGGCCAGGTGTTGTTCCTGATCGACCCGGCGCCCTTCAAGGCCGATCACGACAGCGCCCGCGCCACCCTGGCCAAGGCCGAGGCCACCCGCTACCAGGCGCGCCTGCAAGCGCAACGCTACAGTCAACTGGTCGACGACAAGGCGGTCAGCCGCCAGGAATACGACAATGCTCGCGCTGCGTTGCTCCAGGCTGATGCCGAAGTCGCCGAGGCCAAGGCTGCCCTGGAGCGGGCGCGACTGAACCTGGGTTACGCCACGGTCACCGCGCCGATCTCTGGGCGCATCGGCCGCGCGCTGGTGACCGAAGGTGCGCTGGTCGGTCAGAACGAAACCACGCCGCTGGCCACCATCCAGCAATTGGACCCGATCCATGCCGATGTCAGCCAGTCGACCCGCGAGCTCAATGCCCTGCGCCGCGCCTTGCGCGCTGGTGAATTGAGCCAGGTCGGCGAAGGCCAGGCCAAGGCTACCTTGATTCAGGATGACGGCAGTGCCTACCCGCTGGCGGGCAAGTTGCTGTTCTCCGACATCAGCGTCGATCCGAGCACCAACCAGATCACCCTGCGCAGCGAGTTCCCCAACCCGGATCTCGACCTGCTGCCCGGCAGCTATGTGCGCGTGCGCCTGGAGCAGGCCGTGCAGCCCAAGGGCATCAGCGTGCCACAGCGGGCGATCTTGCGTGACAGCGCGGGCGTGCCGAAGGTACTGGTGGTCGACGCGCAAGCCCGTATCAGCGAACGGCAGATCGTCCTGGGCAGCGCGCAAGGCGATCGCTGGATCGTCAGCGAAGGCCTCGCCGCAGGTGAGCGGGTGGTGGTCGAAGGCCTGCAACACGTCAAGGCCGGCGACCAGGTGCAAGTCGAGTCATCACAGGACGCGCTTCCGATCGTCCAGCACAACGGCCAGTGAGGGCCTGATTCATGCCGCAGTTCTTTATCGACCGCCCAGTATTCGCCTGGGTGATCGCACTGTTCATCCTGCTGGCCGGCGCCCTGGCGATCCCGCAATTGCCGGTGGCCCAGTACCCTAACGTGGCGCCTCCGCAGGTGGAGATCTACGCCGTCTACCCCGGCGCCTCGGCCGCGACCATGGATGAGAGCGTGGTCAGCCTGATCGAGCAGGAGCTCAATGGCGCCGACAACCTGCTGTACTTCTCCTCGCAGAGCAGCCTGGGCAGCGCCACCATTACCGCGACCTTCGAGCCAGGCACCCACCCGGACCTGGCCCAGGTCGATGTGCAAAACCGCCTCAAGGTAGTCGAGTCGCGCCTGCCGCGGCCGGTGACCCAGCAGGGTTTGCAGGTGGAGAAGGTCTCCACCGGCTTCCTCTTGCTGGCCACCCTCACCTCCGAGGACGGCAGCCTGGATGAAACCGCGCTCAGCGACATCCTCGCGCGCAACGTGATGAACGAGATCCGCCGCCTCAAGGGCGTCGGCAAAGCCCAGCTGTATGGCTCGGAGCGGGCCATGCGGATCTGGATCGACCCACGCAAGCTGATCGGTTTCAACCTCACGCCCAACGATGTCGCCGAAGCGATTGCCGCACAGAACGCGCAAGTCGCCCCCGGCAGCATCGGCGACCTGCCCAGCCGCCCGACCCAGGAAATCACCGCCAACGTGGTGGTCAAGGGTCAGCTGAGCCTGCCTGAGGAATTCGCCGCCATCGTCCTGCGCGCCAACCCCGACGGCTCCAGCGTGACCATCGGGGATGTCGCCCGGGTCGAGATTGGCGCCCAGGAATACCAGTACGGCACACGTCTGAACGGCAAGCCGTCGACGGCCTTTGCCGTGCAGCTGTCGCCCGGTGCCAACGCCATGGAAACCGCGACCCTGGTGCGCGAGAAGATGGCCCAGCTGGCGCACTACTTCCCCGAAGGGGTCAAGTACGACATCCCGTATGACACCTCGCCGTTCGTCAAGGTGTCGATCCAGCAGGTGATCACTACCCTGTTCGAGGCGATGCTGCTGGTGTTCGCGGTGATGTTTTTGTTCCTGCAAAACCTGCGCTACACGCTGATCCCGACCCTGGTGGTACCGGTGGCGCTGATGGGCACCTTTGCCGTGATGCTGGCGCTGGGCTTCTCGGTCAACGTGCTGACCCTGTTCGGCATGGTTTTGGCGATCGGCATCCTGGTGGACGACGCCATCGTGGTGGTGGAAAACGTCGAACGGATCATGGCCGAAGAAGGCCTGCCACCCAAAGAAGCCACGCGCAAGGCCATGGGCCAGATCAGCGGCGCTATCGTCGGGATTACCCTGGTACTGGTGGCGGTGTTCCTGCCGATGGCCTTCATGAAAGGTTCGGTGGGAGTGATCTACCAGCAGTTCTCGGTATCGATGGCAGTCTCGATCCTGTTCTCGGCGTTTCTTGCCCTGAGCCTGACCCCGGCGCTGTGCGCGACCTTGCTCAAGCCAGTGGCCAAGGGCGAGCACCATGAGCGCAAAGGCTTCTTTGGCTGGTTCAACCGGCGCTTCGAAGGCATGAGCAACGGCTATCAACGTTGGGTGGTACAGGCACTCAAGCGCAGTGGCCGCTACTTGCTGGTGTATGGCCTGCTGTTAGTGGCGTTGGGCTTTGGCTTCAGCCAGCTGCCGACCGCCTTCCTGCCCACCGAAGACCAGGGTTACACCATTACCGATATCCAACTGCCGCCTGGCGCCAGTCGCGCCCGTACCGAGCAGATCGCCGCCCAGATCGAAGCGCACAACGCCGAGGAGCCTGGAGTGGGCAACACCACGCTGATCCTGGGCTTCAGCTTCTCCGGCAGTGGCCAGAACGCAGCACTGGCCTTTACCACCCTCAAGGACTGGTCCGAGCGTGGTGCCGACGACAGCGCCCAGTCCATCGCCGACCGGGCGACCCTGGCCTTTAGTCAACTCAAGGATGCCATCGCCTACTCGGTACTGCCGCCGCCGATCGACGGCCTGGGCGAGTCCACTGGCTTCGAGTTCCGCTTGCAAGACCGCGGCGGGCTTGGCCATGCGCGGTTGATGGCAGCGCGTGACGAGCTGATGGCCAACGCGCGCAAGAGCAAGGTGCTGGTCAACGTGCGCGAAGAGTCGCTGGCCGAGAGCCCGCAGGTGCAGCTGGAAATCGACCGACGCCAGGCCAACGCCCTGGGCGTGTCATTCGCCGACATTGGCGCTGTGCTGGACACCGCGGTGGGCTCCAACTACGTCAACGACTTCCCCAACCAAGGCCGCATGCAGCGGGTGGTGGTGCAGGCTGAAGGCGACCAGCGCAGCCAGGTCGAAGACCTGCTGAAGATCCACGTACGCAACACCAGCGGCAAGATGGTGCCGCTGGGAGCCTTCGTCCAGGCGAACTGGGTCAGTGGCCCGGTACAACTAACCCGCTACAACGGCTATCCGGCGGTGGCGATCTCCGGCGAGCCGGCGGCTGGCTACAGCTCCGGCGAGGCCATGGCTGAAATCCAGCGCCTGGTCGACCAACTGCCCGAAGGCACTGCCCTGGAATGGACCGGCTTGTCACTGCAAGAGCGTCTGTCCGGTAGCCAGGCGCCGTTGCTGATGGCGCTATCGCTGTTGGTGGTGTTCCTCTGCCTGGCGGCGCTGTACGAGAGCTGGTCGATCCCTACTGCCGTACTGCTGGTGGTGCCATTGGGGGTGCTCGGCGCGGTCCTGGCCGTGACCCTGCGCGGCATGCCCAACGACGTGTTCTTCAAGGTCGGCCTGATCACCCTGATCGGTCTATCGGCAAAGAACGCCATTCTGATCATCGAGTTCGCCAAGAGCCTGGTCGACCAGGGCCAAGACCCGGTGGACGCTGCCGTACACGCTGCACGTCTGCGCCTGCGGCCAATCGTGATGACCTCGCTGGCGTTCATTCTCGGCGTGGTGCCGCTGGCCATCGCCACCGGTGCCAGCTCCGCCAGCCAACAAGCGATTGGCACCGGGGTGATCGGCGGCATGCTCAGTGCGACCTTGGCGGTGGTGTTCGTGCCGGTATTCTTTGTGCTGGTGATGCGTTTGGCTGGGCGCGGCAAGGCCAAGCATACCGCGGCGGTCGTCAGCGAAGGCTGACTGGACAAGCCACCTGCGACATGGGAGGGTTTCTGGCTTAACCGCCAGGAACCCTTTTTTATGTCCGCTGCCCTTCTCCCCTGCTCCATCCTCATTTTGGCCGGTGGTCGCGGCCAGCGCATGGGTGGCCGTGACAAAGGCCTGGTGTGCTGGCGCGGCGAGCCGCTGGTGGCGCATGTGCAGCGGGTGGTGCGCGATTTGAGCGATGACGTGGTGATTTCCTGCAACCGCAATCAGGAGGCCTATCGGGTTTTTGCCGATCAATTGGTGGGGGATGCCGAGGTGGACTATCCCGGGCCGTTGGCTGGAGTGATTGCCGGTGTCGAGGTGGCTCGGCATGAATGGGTTGTCGTGCTGGCCTGCGATGCGCCGCTGATTGATCAAGGGTTGATTGAGGACCTGCTGCGGCTGGCGGTTGAGCACGATAGCGCGGCCATGGTGCGTCAGGCTGGGTATTGGCAGCCGATGTTCAGCGTGCTGCCGCGGCGTTTGTTGCCGGTTTTGCAGCAGGCTTGGCAGGTGGGTGAGCGGAGTTTGCAGAAAGTTTTGTTGCTGGGTTCGGTGCAGGGATTGGAGTGTGCTGAGGGGGATCGGCGGTTGAGTAATTTCAATAGTCCGCGGTGGTTGGAAGAATAGGTTCTTGGGGTTCTGGGCTCTAGGATAGTGAGCTTATCCATTTGATGTGGCGGCGCTACTGGCCTCTTCGCGGGCAAGCCCGCTCCCACAGGTACCGCGCAGATTTATGACCTGCGTTGAACCAGCACTGACACCACGCAGATCCTGCGCACGCCACGAACCCTGTGGGAGCGGGCTTGCCCGCGAAGAGGCCGAATTATCCACCACTACTGCCCACAGGCTCGGAACTCAGAAGAACCCAGCCCCCTTCGAACAACCAAAAAAAGGGCCTGAAGCGAACCCCAGACCCTTACGGACAACCCAAGCGCAACAGTTTAAACCGTCATCCCCGCAAACCTCATGGCCAACCGCGTAGCCAACGCAACCGCACCCAGCGCCATGACGCTAGCCGCCCAGATCGCCAGCAACCACAACAGACGCTTGCTCCACCCGGGCCCCTTGGTAGTAGATGGATTCATGATCAGTGAAACTCCTCGCCAACTTTGACTTTGCCTCGGAACACGTAATACGACCAAGCCGAGTACCCCAGGATGAACGGAATGATGAACAGCGCCCCCACCAGCGCAAAGCCCAGGCTCTGCGGCGGTGCCGCGGCTTCCCAGATGGTCAGGCTAGGCGGCAGCACGTAAGGCCAGATGCTGATCAGCAAACCGGTGTAGCCCAGGAAGATCAGCACCAGCGACCAAATGAACGGCCCGGCATGCGGCTCGCCGCGCAGCGAACGCAAGATCGCCCAGGTCGCCACCAGCACCAGCGCCGGCACCGGCAGGAAGAACCAGAAGTTCGGCAGGCTGAACCAGCGCTCGAAGATCGCCGGGTGCGTCAGGGGCGTCCAGACGCTCACCACCAGCATCGACAGCACGGTCGCCACGGTGATCGGCCCGGTCGCGCGCATGATTCGCGCCTGCAAGTCGCCTTCGGTCTTGAGGATCAGCCAGGTCGCCCCCAGCAACGCGTAGGCGATGACCACGCCGAAACCACAGAACACGTTGAACGGCGTCAGCCAGCTCATGACGCCATCGGTAGCCACGCCATCGACGATCTGGTGGCCCTCGATGAACGCGCCAAGAATCACCCCCTGGAAAAACGCGGCCATGAACGAGCCAGACATGAACGCTCGGTCCCAGAACGGCTTGTGCGCATCATCGGCCTTGAACCGGAACTCGAACGACACTCCACGCCAGACCAGCCCTACCAGTAAACCCAGGGCCGGCAGGTACAGCGCGCTGAGCAAGATCGCATAGACCTTGGGGAATGCAGCCATCAGCCCTGCCCCACCCAGTACCAGCCAGGTTTCGTTGCCGTCCCACACCGGAGCGACGGTGTTGACCATGGTGTCGCGATGATCGCGGTCGGGGATGAACGGAAAGAGGATGCCAATGCCCAAGTCAAAGCCATCGGTGATCACATACATCATCACGCCGAAGCCGATGATCAGAAACCAGATCAGCGCAAGATCGATACCCATGAAAGACGCTCCCGTCAGTGGTTCTTAGGGGTGGTGGAATACAGCGACTCATCGACCGCCGACAGCGGCCGCGCCGGTCGCTGGTTGGCCGTGATTTCAGCCTCCAGCTCATGGTGTTCATGCTCCTGCGGGCCTTTGCCAACCAGGCGCAGCATGTACACGATGCCGGTGCCGAAAATGCCCAGGTACATCACCACCAGTACCACCAGGCCAACCGACAGGGTCATGGCCGAGTGGTTGGACACCGCATCCTTGGTGCGCATCAGCCCATACACCACCCACGGCTGACGCCCGATCTCGGTGACGTACCAGCCTGCGAGCAACGCCACCAGCCCGGATGGCCCCATCCACAGCGCGAAACGCGCCAGCGCCTTGGACTCATACAACCGGTGCCGCCAGCGCAACCAGGCGCCGCACAAGCCAAGCACGACCATCAGCACGCCTAAGCCCACCATGACTCGGAACGACCAGAACACGATGGTTGCGTTGGGCCGATCCTCAGGCGGGAAGTCCTTCAGTGCCGGGATGTGACCGTTCAAACTGTGAGTCAGGATCAGGCTGGCAAGATTGGGGATCTCGATCTTGTAGTGGGTGGTTTCCGCCTGCATGTCGGGGATGCCGAACAAAATCAGCGGTACGCCTTCACCCGGGGTATTGCTCCAATGGCCTTCCATCGCCGCCACTTTCGCCGGCTGGTGCTTGAGCGTGTTGAGGCCATGCATGTCGCCGATCACCACCTGCAAGGGCGCGGTGAACAGCAGCATCCACATGGCCATGGAGAACATCCGCTTGACCGCTGGCGTGCGCGTACCGCGCAGCATGTGCCAGGCCGCCGAGGCGCCGACGAACAGTGCGGTCGAGAGCATCGCTGCGGTGACCATGTGCGCCAGGCGGTAAGGGAACGACGGATTGAAAATGATCGCCAACCAGTCCACCGGCACCACGATGCCATTGATCACCTCATGCCCCTGGGGCGTCTGCATCCAGCTGTTGGACGCCAGGATCCAGGTCGCCGAGATCATCGTGCCGACGGCGACCATGGCCGTGGCGAAGAAGTGCAGCCCGCGCCCGACCTTGTTCCAGCCGAACAGCATGACGCCCAGGAAACCGGCTTCGAGGAAGAATGCCGTGAGCACCTCATAGGTCAACAGCGGCCCGGTGATACTGCCGGCGAACTGCGAGTAGAAACTCCAGTTGGTGCCGAACTGATAGGCCATGACCAGCCCCGAAACCACGCCCATGGCGAAGTTGACGGCGAAGATCTTCGACCAGAAGTGGTACAGGTCAAGGTAGGCGTTGTCTTTCTTCCACAGCCACAGGCCCTCGAGGACCGCGAGGAACGAGGCCAGGCCGATGGTGATGGCCGGGAAGATGATGTGGAAGGTCACGGTGAAGCCAAACTGAATACGTGCCAGCTCCAAGGCTGTCAGGCTGAACATGGTTATGCCTCATTACTTAGGGAAAGGCGCTCGAGCAGCGTGCGCGGCCGGGCCTGGGCTTGCAGGCGGGCCCTGGCGGCGTCTTGCCAGCGAACCAGCGGCACCGTGGCCGGGGCCAGCAGGCTGGTGAAGCCGCACTGCAGCAACATCGAGAACTGATCGGGCAGCAACGGCCCGGCGGCACGCAGATCGCCAGCGAAGGCGTGCCGGTCGCGCAACAGGCGCGCAAGGGTAAAGCCGCGACCGTCGCGCGACTTGGCAAAGTCGATGACGATCACTTCGAGCTGGGCCAGTAGCGCCAGCACGCCCGCGGGATCCTGCTCGCCGCTGATCCGCACACCTTGGGCAGGCGCGCCGAATTGGCTGAGGTATTCGTCCCATTGCTCAAGGCGAATCACGCAGCGTTCGGCCAACACCAAGGGTGCGTCTTGTTGTTGATACAGCCACAGGTCTGTAACCGGCAGGCCGTTACGATCAATGAGCGTCACGCAACACCTCCTTGAACACATCGATGCCGACGCGGCGGTAGGTATCCAGGAAGCGTTCGCCCTCGACCCGTTCGCGCAGGTAGATCGCGACAATCGCCTCGACTACTTCTGGCAGCGCCTCATAGCTCACCGAGCGGCCAAGGATGGTGCCCACCGCGGCATCCTCTGCCGCGCTGCCGCCGAGGGTGATCTGGTAGTTTTCATGCCCGGCCTTGTCCAGGCCGAGAATGCCGATGTGGGCGACATGGTGGTGGGCACAGGCGTTGATGCAGCCGGACACGTTGAGCTTGAGCTCGCCAATCTCACGCTGCTGGGCCTCATCGAAACGCTGCGCGATGCGCTGGGCCACCGGCACCGAACGGGCCGTGGCCAAGCTGCAGTAGTCCATGCCTGGGCAAGCGATCGAGTCGGAGATCAGGTTGACGTTGGCCGTGGCCAGGCCGGCGCCGCGCAGCGCTTGCCAGACCTGGTAAAGCTCACTGAGGCGCACATGCGGCAAGACCAGGTTCTGCTCGTGGGACACGCGGATTTCATTGAGCGAATGGGCCTCGGCCAAGTCGGCGATCAGCAGCATCTCTTGGGCACTGACATCGCCCGGAATACCGCCCTGGGGCTTGAGCGAGATGACCGCGCTGATATACCCGCGTTTCTTGTGCGGATGGGTGTTGTTGCGCACCCAAAAGGCAAACTCGGCATCGGCTGTGCGCGCATCGAGGTAGTCCTCACAGATGCCGGGCAGCTCCGCGAAGGCGGGCTTGACGAAGCGCTCGTGTATCGCCTGGACGATGCCCGGCTCCAGGTGCTGATGGTCCGCGGGAAGGCTGGCGAACTCCGCCTCGATCATCTCGATGAACTTGGCTGGCTTGAGCTCGCGAACCAGGATCTTGATCCGCGCCTTGTACAGGTTGTCGCGCCGCCCGAGGCTGTTGTAGACCCGCAGGATCGCCTCGACATAGCGCAGCAAGTCGCGCTCGGCCAGCCAGTCGCGCACCAGCGTGCCGACGATAGGCGTGCGCCCCAGCCCTCCACCTGCGTAGATCTGAAAGCCTACTTGGCCCTGGTCGTTGCGCGTGGCGAGGATGCCGATGTCGTGAAAGCGCACCGCTGCGCGGTCGATCGGGCTGCCGGTAATGGCGATCTTGAACTTGCGCGGCAGGTAGGTGAACTCAGGGTGGTCGGTGGACCACTGGCGGAGGATTTCGGCGTGCACCCGCGGGTCTATCACTTCATCCTGGGCAGCGCCGGCGAAGTGGTCGGTGGTGACGTTGCGGATGCAGTTGCCGCTGGTCTGGATGCAATGCAGGTCAGCATCGGCCAGCACCGAGAGGATTTCTGGGGTATCGGACAGGTGCGGCCAGTTGAACTGAATGTTCTGCCGCGTGGTGAGGTGGCCATAGCCCTTGTCGTAGGTGCTGGCGACATAGGCCAGCTGGCGCAATTGAATCGCGCTCAAGGTGCCATAGGGGATGGCCACCCGCAGCATGTAGCCATGCAACTGCAGGTACAGGCCATTCATCAGCCGATAGACCTTGAACGCTTCTTCGTCGAGCTCGCCACTCAGGCGCCGGGCCACTTGCTGCTCGAACTCGCGGGCACGGGCCTTGAGGTAGTCGCGCTCGAACGGGTCGTAGCGATAGACCCCAGCGTGCTCGACCTGTGCCGCGATCACCGGGCGCGGCTGGGCAGCGCTCGCGGGTGGGCTGAGGCGGGCCGCCTGTTTACCCAGATCGGTGCGCACCGATGGCCCACGAGCACGCAAGCGTTCGCGCAACTCGATCGGCTCGACAACGCCGTCCACTCGCCGTGCAGCGCAGGGCAGCGGGCCGACCACCAGGTTCGCGTCCACCGCTCGTTGCGCCGCAGCCTGGGCGGCAGGGAGTTGCTGCGGGGCAAAGGCACTGGCCTGTGCAAGGGTCTCGACCCACTGGTGCTCCGCGTCCAGCCAGACCACTGCGCCATCGTCGAGACGATTGGCGCAGATCAGTTGGCAGTCATTCATCAAACATCTCCATGACTGGCAGCCTAGAAGCGCTTATCGTTGCAACCCTGCTGCGCCTCTCCGGTGCCTGACAATAAAATCCATACACAGTCCGTTTGTATGGATTTACTATGTAACCGTATGCCATGTTATGCTTGAGCGTATGGATTGACAACCTGAGGAATTCGCATGCCTCTCGCTGACGAGACGAAAGAATCAGCTCAAGCCCGCTGGACAAGGCCCTTCAAACCTAAGGGCGGGCCAAGATACATACAGATCGCCGAAATGATCGCAGAATCCATACAATCGGGCTCTTTGCAGTCTGGCGACCAGGTTCCGCCGCAACGCACCCTGGCCGCGCAACTGGGCGTCGACCTGACCACGGTGACCCGCGCCTATGCCGAAGCGCGCAATCGCGGCTTGATCGCCTCGTACAGCGGGCGCGGATCGTTCGTCACCGGGGTCAGCGAGCCGGGCGCTGAGGTGCGCATCGACCTGACCATGAACATTCCCCCGCAACCGGCCAACGGCGCGATGGCGGAGCTGGTTGGCAAGGGCCTGGACGATGTGCTGCGGCGCAACCGCATCGAGGCGTTGTCGACCTACCAGGACGAGCCCACCACCCGCTCCGCGCTGCAAGCGGCGCAAGGCTGGTTGAAACCAGCCCTGGGCGATCTCGATACCCGCGCGCTGAGCGTGTGCTCGGGCTCGCAGGCGGCGATTTTCGCCATCTTGGCGTCCTGCGCGAAGCCCGGTGATACGCTGCTCTGCGACCCCTTGACCTACCCTGGGCTGCTATTGGCAGCGCGCCAGCTGGGCCTGCGCGTGCTTGCGGTCGAGGGCGATGCCGACGGCATGCGCCCGGACGCACTGGAGCGCGCCCAGCAGCAAAGTGGCGCGCGTCTTGTGTACCTGAACCCAACCTTCAACAACCCCACCGCGCACACCATGCCCATCGGCCGCCGACAGCAGATCGCCGCCACCGTGCTGCGCCTGGACCTGACGCTGATCGAAGACGACCCCTATCGCTACCTGCTCGACGACGCCCCGGCGGCCATCGCCACGCTGACCGGCGGCGCCAACACCTTCTACCTGGCATCGCTGTCCAAATGCCTGTGGCCAAGCCTGCGCACCTCGTTCGTCCTGCCACCACGGGGCGATACCGGCGAGCGCCTGCAAAGCGGGCTGCGTGCTGCGAGCATGGGTTGTTCGGCGCTGCTGTTGGGGTTGGTCGAGCACTGGATTCGCAGCGGCACCGCCAAGCAGCTGGTGCAGGAGATTCAGCGCGAAGCGCGCGCCCGGCAGCAGCTGGCGGGCAGCTTGCTCACGGCGCCGGTGCAGACTCACCCCACCGGTATTCACCTGTGGTTGGCGCTGCCCGCGCACTGGAACCAAAACCTGTTCACCCATGCCTTGGATGAGCTTGGGGTCAACGTCGCCAGTGCCGATTCGTTCAGCGTTGCCCCGCAGACCCAGGATGCGGTGCGCGTATCGCTCGGCGGCCCGGCCGATCAGGCCAGCCTGGGCAGCGCCTTGCGCAAGATCGACGCGTTGCTCAAGGAAGATCGGCGGCGCAGCTCGCGCGCGTTCGTCTGACTAATAGCAATAAGCTACCCTGCGGCCTCTGGTCGCAGGGGTGGCCCTCTTGGCAAATTCTCCACAAGGCTTAGAATCGCGCCTCCTTTTCGCCCGTCGATCCGTCGACTGATTCCTGCCCCGGCCTTCGCCCGCAGCTACCCGGTTACGAAAAGGCACCCAGCCAGATGCCAGTCAGTTAAGACTCGAGTCGGTTTGTTTTGGGCCCGCCTTGCGGTCCTTCGCGGGCAAGCCCGCTCCCACAGAGATAGCGTTTGCCTGGAAGGTGGCGCGGTACCTGTGGGAGCGGGCTTGCCCGCGAAGGACGGCAAGGCGGGCCCAGGCTTGTAACTCACTGGTATTGCGCACCACCCTGCTTTTTCCAACCTTGAGGTACGTATGTCTCCGCGTTTGCTGGCCCAGGCGCTAGCACCCCTGCTCGGGCTCTTCATCATTGCCCTGGGCAATGGTTTCATGTCTTCCCTGACCACCCTGCAACTGGGCACCGCTGGCGAATCGGCGACCATGATCGGCGTGGTGTCCTCGGCCTACTTCATCGGCCTGACCCTGGGCGCGATCTTCAACGATCGGCTGATCCTGCGCATTGGCCACATCCGCGCCTACACCAGCTTCGCCTCGCTGATCGCCGCGACCATTCTGTTGCAAGGGCTGTTCTACGACACCACCTGGTGGATGGTGCTGCGCCTGATCAACGGCTGGGCTGCGGTCGGGGTGTTCCTGGTGATCGAAAGCTGGCTACTGCTGGCGGGCGACGCGAAGATCCGCGGACGCCTGCTGGCGCTGTACATGATCGCCTTCTATGGCGCTGGCGTGCTGGCCCAAGCCACCCTGGGCGACGTCACCGGCTGGGGCCCGACCGTGCCGTACATGGTCGCCGGTATGCTCGCAACGCTGTCAGTGCTGCCGATCGTGATCCTGCCACGGGTGTCGCCGCTGATGGATCAGGTCGAACCGCTCAAGCCACGTCAGCTGCTGGGCATCGCCCCGACCGGGCTGGTCGGCTGCTTCGGTTCGGGCGTGGCGATCGCCGGGATCTACGCGCTGCTGCCGCTGTACCTGCAACGCATCGGCCTGGATGTCGGTGAGGTTGGCAACATGATGGCCTGGGTGATTCTCGGCGCCATGCTGCTGCAGTATCCGGTGGGGCGCTGGTCGGACCGCAAGGATCGCCAGGATGTGCTGATCTCGCTGGCCGCGCTGTGCACCGTGCTGTCGGTGTTGATCGTGCTGTTGCCGGCCAATTCGGTGCTGCTGCCGGCCATGTTGTTCCTGCTCGGCGGTGGCGTGTTCGCCCTGTATCCGGTGGCGGTCAGCAGCGCTGCCGACCGGGCCCCGGCCGATGCGCTGGTGCCGATGATCCAAGGCTTGCTGCTGATCAACTCGCTGGGCTCGGCAATGGCTCCGCTGGCGATCTCGCCGGTGATGACTTCCTATGGTGAAGTGGGGCTGTTCTGGGCCTTTGCAGTGATCAATCTGGCGATGGTCAGCTTCTTCCTCTGGCGGCGCGGCAAACGCCCGGCACCGGAGCATCCGGCACCTTTCGCGCCGACTGCGACCTTCTCGCCTACCGGTGCTGAGCTGCGCGCTACCGAAGAGCTGATGCATGCGGTGCAGGAGCATCCTTCGATGGCCGAGATACAGACCCCGACACCGGCGCCTGAGCGCGTTTGATCGTTCCCAGCTGGTTTTTGGCTGGGTCAGTCCTGGCCTCTTCGCGGGCAAGCCCGCTCCCACAGGCGGTGAGCCTGTGGGAGCGGGCTTGCCCGCGAAGAGGCCGGCACTGACAGCACAAAACGCCGAAACAGATAACCCCGACCGCCCGTCGCCTGCCGGGCACCCTGCCCCACCCTGCGCAGCCGAAACCATGAAGATCATCCTTACAGGAGACTCACCATGGTCAGCATTCGCCCTCTCCCACTGCTGCTTGCCCTGTGCTTAGGGCTGGCCTCCACCGCCGGCTTCGCCGCCAGCGACCCTTACAGCAGCACGCCCAGCGCCGATCACTCTTCAGGCGATCACCCCAAAGGTGAAACCGCAGGTGATGGCAGCAGCGTCAACAGCCCAGGTGGCAAAGACAACGACAGCAGCGATACCGGCGCCGACACCGATGCCGCTGATGGCACCACTGGCGGCTCGAACAACACCGGCGAGGCCACCGGCACTGGCGCAGGCAGCTCTGGCGGGACCAGTGAAGACAGCGACAGCCGCTGAGCCTGGCTTGGCTTAACTGCTCTGTTTCGACCTAGCGCATAAGGCTTGGCCATGACCATCGGCACCTAAATGGTCGGCGGTAAAGACCTCATCGCCGGACCAGTCACAGCGTCAGCGCGCCGCTGCGACTTGTCCGGCGATAGAACCCTCAGCGCCAGTACTGCGGATCATCCACCAGCCGCTCATGGGCTTTGAACATCACCGGCAACTGCTCCTTGAGCAAATCCAGCCAGGTGCGCACCTTGGCATCCAGATAATGGCGCGACGGATAGATCGCATAAATCTCCCGCTGGCGTAGCCGGTGCGGTGCCAACACCCGGCACAAGCGCCCTTCTTCGATCGACTTGCTCGCCGAATAATACGGAATCAGCCCGATGCCCATGCCCAGCTCAGTGGCCTGCAGCATCGCATCGGCCACATTGGTCAGGAAGGTGTCTTGGGGCAGGATGACGTAATTGTCCGGGGTCTGCTCGAACGCCCAGTCTTCCTCGAACAACGGATCGCCCATGCGCAAGCACACATGTTCATGCAGGTCTTGCGGGCGCTGTGGCACGCCATGGCGCGCCAGGTAGTCGGGCGATGCACACAGAATGCTGTAGATGCTGCCCAACGGGATGGCGATCAGTTGCGAGTCTGGCAACCCACGGCCAACGGTGAGCACCACGTCATGACCTTCGTCCAGCGGATCGGGGTTGCGCTGGGACAGGGTCAACTCCATCACCACTTCCGGACACGCCGCCTTGTAGGCCGCCACCAGCGGCATCATCAACATGCCCAAGCCGTGGGTGGAGTGAAAGCGCAGCCGGCCACGCGGCGTGAGGTGAGCGCCGCGGGCTTCATCCATGGCCTCTTCGGTGAGTAGCATGATCTGCCGCGAGCGCTGCAGAAAACGCTCGCCCGCCTCGCTCATGCGCAAGCGGCGGGTGGTGCGGTGCAACAAGCGGGTTTGCAGCTGGTTCTCAAGCTCGGCGACGATGCGCGAGACCTGCGCCGCAGAAATATCCAACGCATTGGCAGCGGCAGCGAAACTGCCGCACTCCACCACGCGGGCAAAGGTTCGCATGGCATGCAGCATGTCCATGAAGGTCCGCTCCTTTCAGTCTTATTCGTACGTCCCAGGCAGGAATCTATCACGGGATAGCCCCTTTATTGTGTATCACCAACGAATACATCATTGGTAAAACATCACAAGGAGCCCGTCATGAAAGCCTCGATCGCCCTGTTTGCCCTGTTTGCATCCTTTGCCTCGCTTGGCGCCTACGCTGACCAAGCCTCCAACCAACCCGTGGCTGCCAGTGCTCAGAACTACGAATACGGCATGCCGCTGGATGTGGCCAAGGTCATCTCGATCACCCCGGCCAGCAACATCGCCGATTGTCAGGTGGGCACTGCGCACATGGTGTATGTCGACCATCAAGGCCAGCGTCGTGAGGTCAATTACCGGGAAATGGGCAACTGCTCGCAGATGTAACTGGCTTGCCGCCAATGCTTGTTCATCCCAGCACCTGGGTAATCCACTCAACCTGCTTGGAAAACTCCCGTGCTTTGTCCTGCGGGACCGCCTGGGCATGTTCGAAGTGCGCCAAGGTCTGCTGGCGCTGACGTAGCACTCGCCGCCACTTGGCCAGAAACGCCTCACTGCGCGCTTGCAGCAGACGCGGCCCGAAGAACAGCTGCTCAGCACTGTAGGCACTGCCCGCGCCGGGCACGGCCACGATGATCTCGTAATCGAAGCGATTTTCTCGCAGCAACTCTTCCTGCTCGATCTGGTAACCGTTTTCCATTAGCCAGGTGCGCAGCTCGCGCTCGCCGCCATTGGGCTGGAAAATCAGCTGCTCCTCGCCGCTGAGGTGATGCTTGCCACGCTGAAGAATCTCGCACATGGTCTCGCCCCCCATGCCGCAGATGCTCACCGTATTGATCCGATCAGCAGGCTCGATGGCTGCCAGGCCATCGGCCAGGCGCACGCTGACCTGCTGTTCAAGGCCATGCTTGCGCACCTTGCGTTGCGCTGAATGAAACGGCGTCAGCGCCACCTCGCCGGCCACCGCATGCTCGATGCGCCCGCGCAGCATCAGCGCTACCGGCAGGTAACCGTGGTCCGAGCCGATATCGGCCAGCCGCGCGCCGGCGGGCACATGCGCCGCCACACGCTCCAGGCGCATCGACAATGTCTGTTCGTTCAAGCCTTGATCCTTCTGCACGACCGACGCAGCGCGCTCGGCCAAATGGCCGCGATTCTGCCGGTCAATGCCGCGTATTTCAATTTCCCTGGCTGAGCGGACATGCCCGGGCGGCTCGACCGACCGGTTTCGCTCAAGTAGGCTTGCGCCTTTCCTTCCGTTGCAAGGCAAGCATTCCCATGGCAAACGCAGATATCACCTTCATTCCAGATCCGGATCCAGAGTCGATTTCCTCGGACGTTACCGGTTTCGGCAACCTGCTGGTGAGCACCCAGATCCCCACCCGTGCCGACGGCAGCCTGGAATTGGGCGGCATCGTCGAGCAGAGCGAATGCACCCTGCAAGCGCTCAAGGTGGCCCTGGAACGTGCCGGCAGCTCGATCGATCGGGTACTGCACCTGACCATCTACCTCACCGACATGGCTGATCGCCCGGCGTTCAACGAGGTCTACCAGCGTTTCTTCAGCAAGCCGTGGCCGGTGCGCGCGGCAGTGGGCGTCGCTTCGCTGGCAGTGCAAGGCATGCGCGTGGAAGTCACTGCGATGGCGGCCAAGGGCTGATTGATTTGTCGCCAGTGCCGGCGCTATCGCGGGGCAAGCCCGCTCCCACGGTGCGTAGCCTTTTTTTGCGGGTTTGCCCCCGATAGCGCCGGTACCGGCAACCAGGATATTCAATAGCTACACAGCAGGAAGCCCCATGCCTCGCCACCTCTACCTCTTGCTCCCGAGCCTCGGCCTTTGCTCTCTGGCTAACGCAGCGTCGCCAACTGCCTTCACCCTGCTCGAACCGATGGTGGTCACCGGCACCTACGCCCCCAACCCCAGCTTCGACTTGCCCTACTCCATCGACACCGTGGAGCGCGGGCAGATTGCCGATGGCCAACTCGGGGTGAATCTGTCCGAAGCGCTTAACCGCGTCCCCGGCCTGGTGGTGCAGAACCGCCAGAACTACGCCCAGGACCTGCAGATTTCTTCCCGCGGCTACGGCGCACGTTCTGCCTTCGGCATCCGCGGGATCAAGCTGCTAAGCGACGGCATCCCGGCCAGCACACCCGATGGCCAGGGCCAGGCGGCGTCGCTCAACCTCGACGTCGCCGAGCGCATCGAAGTACTGCGCGGCCCGGCCTCGGCGATCTACGGCAGTAACGCCGGCGGGGTGATCCAGATGTTCTCCCGCGACGGCGCCGGGCCGCCCAAGGTTGGCCTCGAAAGCACCGTCGGCAGCGACGGTTTCAACAAGAATCACCTGTACGGCGAAGGCGGCAACGACCAGGCCGGGTTCGTCCTCGACGCCTCGCGCCTGGACACCGACGGCTACCGCGACCACAGCGCCGCGCGCCGCGACCAGACCTTTGCCAAGGTGCATGTGCGCCCCGATGACGACAGCCGCCTGGCGCTGATCTTCAGCAGCCTGGAACAAAATGGCACCCAGGATCCACTTGGCCAGACCTGGGAGGCCTACAAGCACGATCCGCGTTCGGTCAGCAGCCGGGCCGAGCAATACAACACACGCAAAAGCATTCACCATCAACAAGTGGGCATGAACTACGAACGCTCGTTCGGCGAGGCTACCCTGCAATTCAATCTGTATGCTGGCAAGCGCAGCGTGATTCAGTACCTGTCGATCCCCAAAGGCACCCCGGCGAACAATCGCGGCGGCGGCGTGGTCGACTTCGACCGCGAGTTCCACGGCGGCACCCTGCGCTGGATCCAGCCCGTCGATGTCGCCTTCGGCGCCCTGACCCTGACCGCAGGGGCCGACTACGACCGCAGTCGCGACGACCGCCGTGGCTACCAGAATTTCAACGGCAACACCTTGGGCGTCAAAGGCGAACTGCGCCGCGATGAACAGGACACCGCCACCAGCCTCGACCCATACCTGCAAGCCCATTGGGAGTTGGAGCGCTGGACTGTCGACGCTGGCGTGCGCCATAGCAGCATGGAGATGGAGGTCAATGACCATTTCCTCAGCAACGGCGACGCCAGCGGTTCGAAGAAATACCAACGCACCACCCCGACCTTGTCGGTGATGTATGCCTTTACCCCCGATCTGCACGGCTACATCAGTGCAGGCAAAGCGTTCGAAACGCCTACCCAGGCGGAAATGGCCTATGCGCCAGGCTCGGTGGAAGGCTTTAACTTCGGCCTGAAGCCGTCCACCAGCACCCAGTACGAGCTGGGCCTCAAGGCTCGACCTGACGAACGTACCCGCATCAATGTCGCGGTGTTCGAGATCCACACCCGTGACGAGATCGTGGTGCTTGCTTCCGAGGGTGGCCGCACCAGTTATCACAATGCCGGCAAAACCCTGCGCCGCGGCCTGGAGCTGGGCATCCAGCGTGAACTGAGCGAGCAATGGCAGGCCAACCTTGCCTACACCCTGCTCGACGCCACCTATGACGAAGCGTTCAGCCAGGGCAGCAACTCCATCGACAAAGGTAACCACCTACCGGGCGTGCCACGCAGCAGCGTATTCGGCGAGCTGGTATGGAAACCGCGTGCCGGTATCAGCATGGGGCTTGAGGGGCAGTACCGCAGCAAGGTCTATGTCGAGGACACCAATGACCAGCACGCGGCCCCCAGTTATGCGGTGTTCAACTGGCGGACCCGCCTTGAGCAACAGTACGGGCCGTGGACCTTCCATCAACTGGTGCGCCTGGACAACCTGCTCGATCGTCAGTACGTCGGCTCGGTGATCGTTGGCGACGGCAATGGCCGCTATTACGAAGCCGCGCCGGGGCGCTCGTGGTATGCCGGGGCTGGGTTGGAGTATCAGTTCTAAGCGCTTGTGCTCTGGGTCTAGGCCGACCCAGAGCTGCTCCATCGCTCCCTAGCTCATCCACCCGCTGGGCTGATCCAGCTCATGCCATCAGCCCCACTCATCCCACTCCCCTCCCTTCGCCTTAAGCCCTCCGCGGCGCAATCACAGAAAGTTCCTACGCAGTTTTCGGAAGCTTGCAGGGCTACCGTGAAGCCGTTCCTCGCTAGTGTTCGGCAACTCTTTGCCCGGATGCGCACAAGCCTCTGGCTCGCCTCAAACCCAGTCTGATGACAGCACGAGTGCTTGGAGCATTTCAGACGCTGACAAGGAATTCATATGAGCATTAGCCAGCACATCGCCCACGCCATCGCCGAGTCGGCGATGCCCCCCGACCAGTGCCTGGCCTGCGAACGCCAAGGCCTGCCAATCCTGCCCCTGCGCCGGGCGCTGGTGCCCGACACCCGTCCCGCCTACAAC
>NZ_JBCPSP010000021.1:0-92793 GCF_051129895.1 Pseudomonas sp. Je.1.5.c | reverse complement strand
CTGATGTCTTCTTCGACGATTCCCGCAGTGCGCTGAACCGTGCCATCGGCGCTGACAGCTTGATCTGGGCCTGCTGGCCAGATCGAGCCACCGGCGGTGATGCCCTTGAAATCCAACTCGTTGCGGGGCGTGCCACCGTTACTTGGAAACCACCGTCACCCACCAGGGCGTATGCCGCTCGACCTTGACCGGCAGCGCCGGCAGCAACGAGGCCAGCGCCAGGTCGATGTCGGTCAAGGGGAAGCTGCCGGTCACGCGCAGGTTGGCCACTTCATCGGCTACACCCAAGTGCCCGCTGCGATAGCGGCCAAGCTCGGCGACCAGGTCGCCCAGACGCACGTTGTCCACCACCAGCATGCCGCGGGTCCAGGCATCGGCCCCAGCGGCCACTGGGCTGATCTGGCCCAGGCCATTGGCATTCATCAGCACCTGCTGACCTTCGCGCAAAACTCGCTCATCGCCACTGTTCGACGGCATCGCCGCCACCTGCGACTGCAACACCTCAAGGCGCGTGCCGTGTTGTTCACGCTTGACCAAAAAGCGCGTGCCTAGGGGCCGCAGCCGACCATCGTCGGTGCGCACCATCAATGGCCGCAGGTCCTGATGGCCGGTTTCTACGGAAATCTCGCCCTGATGCAAGACGATCAGCCGTTCGTCACCCTCAAAATCGATATCCACTGCGGTGTGGGTATTGAGGCTCAGCAGGGTGCCGTCTTCCAGGCGCAGGGTGCGCAGTTCGCCGGTAGCGGTGCGCTGGTCTGCCAGCCAGTAGCCGGGCGACAGTGACGGCGCGCCGATTTGCAACAGCAGCGCGCCGACCAGCAGCATCCCTGCCAAGCCGCCGCCCAGCTTGCCAACCCGTCGGCGCAGGCTGACCCGTGACTGCAGCAGGGCTTTACGCGCAGGCCCAGCCGCGGCGCTGACACGCTGGTCGAGCATGCCTAGCTGGCGCCAGGCGCGGGCGTGCTCTTCGCTGGCGGCATGCCAGCGGATGAATTCGCTGCGCTCATCGGGCGAACCGCAGCCTTCGTCCAGGCACAGCTTCCAAGCGATTGCGGCGTCCAGCACCTGGTTCGAAACCGGTGCGGCGCTCACGTCGGCTCCCCGTACAGGGCGATGTAGCACTGGCGCAGGCCTTGGGCCAGGTACTGGCGTACCCGCGAGACCGAAACTCCCAGGCGCTCGGCAATCTCGGCATGGCCCATGCCATCGAGGCGGTTGTGCAGGAACGCGGCGCGAGCCTTGCTCGACAGCTTGCTGAGCAGTCGGTCGATGGCCTTGAGGTCTTCAAGAATCAGGTGTTGGATTTCCGGGGAAGGGTGTTCGGCCTCGGGCATCAGCGACAGCTCGGCCAGGTAGGCCTGCTCCAACGCGGCGCGGCGAAAGTGGTCGAACAACAGGCCCTTGGCCACTGCCACCAGAAATGCACGTGGCTCACGCGGAGTGCTTAGCTGATCGCGGCCGAGCAGGCGCACGAAGGTGTCCTGGCTCAGGTCTTCGGCGCGTTGACGGCAGGCGGTGCTGCGTTGCAGCCAGGCCAGCAGCCAGCTGCGATGATCGCGATACAGCGCTCCGACCAGCTCGGCGTGTGGGCTCTGCGCAGACGACAAGAAACGTTCCCCGGAAACAATGCGTTAACTAACGATAATTATTCGCGATTGTTGCAGAGGCGGGGGGCGTGGCGCAATCGACGCTTATCGGATTGCCATTACAAACCGTGACTGTGGGCCTTGCGCCGGCGCCACTGTTGCAGGCGCAGGTTGAGCTGCAAGGGGCTGTCGAGCTGCTGACGGCGGGCCTGGCTGAGCAGGATCAGCGCGAGTTCTGCGGTGACCTGAGCATCAGCGCTGGCGTTGTGGCGCTCATCGACCTGCAAGCCGAAGCGTGCCACCCAGTCGTCCAGGCTGGCTTCGCGCAACACCGTGTCGGGGTTGAGCATTGGCGCCAGCTCAGCGACGTCGAAGAACGGATGCTGGAGGCGGTAGCCGAGGCTGTCTTTCAGCGCCCTGGCCAGCATGCGCTGGTCGAAGGGGGCGTGGAAGGCCAGCACCGGGCTGTCGCCGATGAACTCCATCAAGTCCAACAGCGCCCCGGCCGGATCGCAGCCTGCGGCCAGGGCGTCTGGTCCCAGGCCATGGATCAGCACGCTGGGGGTGGTCTTCTGTGCAGGGCGGTGCAGGGTACGTTCGAACTGCTGGCTGAAATCGATCGCGCCATCCTCGATGGCTACAGCGCCGATCGACAACACCTGGTCGCGGTTGAGGTTCAGGCCACTGGTTTCCAGGTCGAGCACTACCCAGCGCTGTTCGCGCAGCGACAGCACACTCAGGGCGCTGGGTTTGGCCAGGTTGGCCAAACGCAGGCGCAGGTCGTCGTCCAGTGCCGGCAGGGCTGGGCGTAACCAGGCGAACAGGCTCATAGTTGATACCGCAGGGCCAGGCTGCTTTGCAGACGCTGAGCCTGGCGCAGCGACTCGCGCAGGATGCGTCGGTCCAGGTGATTGAGGCTGTCGGGGTCAACCCGGTTGGAGTAGGGCAAGTTATCTCGGCTCTGGCGCTGGTGCTGCTGCATGCGGGTCTGCTGGATGAAGTGGTAGGCCTCTTCGAACGCTGCGCCATCGAGTTCATCGATGATGCCCTTGGCCACCAGCTGGCGCAGACGCTCGAGGGTGTTGCAGGCGCCAATGCCATTGGCCAGGGCCAGCAGCCGTGCGCCGTCGACGAAGGGCGTCAGGCCCTGGACCTTGAGGTCGAGGGTGGCAGCCTTGTCGTTGCCCTGGCGCGTCAGGACGAACTCGCGCAGGCGGCCCACTGGCGGGCGTTGGCGCAGGGCGTTCTCGGCCATCATGCGCTGGAAGATGCGGTTGTCCTGAACCTGCGCAAGCATGCCCTGGCGCAACTGCTCGCAGGCCTGTTCATCGCCCCAGACCACGCGCAGGTCGAAGTAGATGGTCGAGCCCAGCAGGTTCTCCGGGCTGGCCTCCCTTACGAAGCCGGCGAAGCGCCGCGCCCATTCGCTGCGCGACAGGCACAGCTCAGGGTTGCCGGCCATGATGTTGCCCTTGCACAGGCTGAAGCCACATTGTGCCAGGCACTGATTGATGTACTGGGCCAGGGGCAGCAGCTTCTGGCGGATCGCCTCGGCTTCGGCGCTGTCGGCAGCTTCGAACAGGATGCCGTTGTCCTGGTCGGTGTGCAGGGTCTGTTCGCGGCGGCCTTCGCTGCCAAAGCACAGCCAGCTGAACGCCACCCCCGGATCGCCGCGCTCGGCCAGGGCCAGTTCGATCACCCGGCATACCGTGTGGTCGTTGAGCAGGGTGATGATCTGGGTGATCTGGGTCGAGGAGGCGCCATGGGCGAGCATGCGTTCGACCAGTTGGCCGATTTCGCCGCGCAGAGATACCAGCGTTTCCAGGCGCGGCGCGTGGCGGATCGTTCGCGCCAGATGCACCAGGTCGACGCGTTGCAGGGAGAACAGGTCGCGCTCGGAGACCACCCCACACAAGCGCTGGTTGTCCACCAGGCAGACGTGGGCGATGTGCCGCTCGGTCATGGCCATGGCCGCATCGAAGGCGCTCGCCTCGGGCGCCAGGTAGAACGGCGCTGGGGTCATGTACTGCCCGATCGGCGCGCTCAGCTCAGCGCTGGCATCGGCCACCACCTGGCGCAGGTCGCGCAGGGTGAAGATGCCGATCGGAAAGCGCTGTGGGTCGATGATGACGATGCTGCCGACTTGCTGGTCGTGCATCAGTCGCACGGCATCACGCAACGGCGTGTCGGCGGTGCAGACCACAGGGTGGCGCATGGCCAACTCACCCAGGGGCGTATTCAGCGAGTATTGGGTGCCCAGGGTTTCCACCGCGCGCTGGCGCACCTGCTGGTTGACCTGATCGAGCAGGCTGCTGACCCCGCGCAGGGCGAAGTCGCGAAACGCCTCGGACATCGAGAACAGGCGGATGAACGCGGCCTTGTTCAGTTGCAGGCAGAAGGTGTCTTCGCCGGCCACGTGTTCAGTGCGGGTGGCCCGCTCACCGAGCAGGGCAGCCAGTGGGAAGCACTCGCCGCTGGTAATTTCGAAAGTAGTCTCCACCCCAGGCTTGGTGACGTGCTGGCGCTCGCCGACCACCCGCCCTTGCTTGACGATGTAGAAGTGCTCGACCGGGCCATCGGCGGGCTTGATGATGCTCTCGCCGCTGGCGTGGAAGCGCAGCTGACACTGCTCCACCAGGTAGGCCAGATGGCTGTGTTCCATCTGGTTGAACGGTGGGAAGCGCTGCAGGAACTGCAGGGTGCCTTGGATATTCTGCAGAACCGCAGTTCTGCCAGCCTGGCTGTAGGCGTCCTTTTTACTCATGAACTGACCGCATCGCTATGCCGATCTATATATATCTATCTATATATAGTGATATCGGACTTTGTTGTTCTCGGTCCCCATGGTCGGCTGGCGGCCAGGTTGTGCCCATTGGACGTAAGTCTATGAGGGCATTGGGCCGTTGATACGTGTCAAGAATCCGACGAAAGGCAGTCTGCATGGCGGCGGTTTTGCGGTCCTATCCGGGGCATGAGATTTTTTTGACGAGATGACCATGGCTGAGCATGACGAGATCCTGAGTGACGCCGAGAAAGAGGCGTTGGCCATGGTGACTGCACCCCCGGCTGAAGCGCAGTTGGTGCTGGTAGTGGATGACGACCCGCTGAACAGTGAGGCGTTGGCGCTTTACTTGAAAACCAAGGGGATCGAATGCGTTATCGCTGATGGCGCGCAGGCGGCGTTGAACAAGCTGCGGTGTGAGCCACGTATCGGCCTGATGATCACTGATCTGCGCATGGAGCCAAAGGATGGCCTGGAGTTGATCCGGCAGATTCGTGAGTCGGAGCGGGCGGCGTTGTCGATCATCGTGGTGTCGGGCGACACCAATGTGAAGGAGGCGGTGGATGTGATGCACCTGGGAGTGGTGGATTTTTTGCTCAAGCCGGTGGATCTGGCTCGGTTGCTGGAGCTGGTACGCAAGGAGTTGCGGATCGAGTGATGGGGGGGCTGTTTGAACGCTATCGCGGGGCAAGCCCGCTCCCACGCTGGCCTACATAGGCAGGCCTATAGAGGTAGCGTGGGAGCGGGCTTGCCCCGCGATCTTTTGGCTTACAGCCCGTTACGCGCCTTGAACTCGCGGCGACGACGGTGCAGTACCGGCTCGGTGTAGCCGTTCGGCTGCTTGGCGCCTTCGACCACCAACTCCACCGCCGCCTGGAAGGCGACGTTGTCGTCGAAGTTCGGCGCCATTGGGCGGTACTGGGCATCGCTGGCGTTCTGCTTGTCGACCACCGCCGCCATGCGCTTGAGGCTTTCTACCACCTGCTCCTGGCTGACAATGCCATGGCGCAGCCAGTTGGCCAGCAACTGGGCAGAAATACGCAGGGTGGCGCGGTCTTCCATCAGGCCGACGTTGTTGATGTCCGGCACCTTCGAGCAGCCCACGCCGTGGTCGATCCAGCGCACAACGTAGCCGAGGATGCCCTGGGCGTTGTTGTCCAGCTCGTTGCGGATCTCTTCGGCAGACCAGTTGGTGTCAGCCGCCAGCGGGATGGTCAGGATGTCGTCCACCGAAGCCGGGGTGCGCTTGGCCAGCTCTGCCTGACGCGCTTGCACGTCGACTTTGTGGTAGTGCAGCGCGTGCAGCACTGCGGCGGTCGGCGACGGTACCCAGGCGGTGTTGGCGCCGGCCAGTGGGTGGGCGATCTTCTGTTCGAGCATTGCCGCCATCAGGTCGGGCATGGCCCACATGCCTTTGCCGATCTGCGCACGGCCTTGCAGGCCAGTGGCAAGGCCGACGTCGACGTTGTTGTTCTCGTAGGCGCCGATCCACTTCTCATTCTTCATGGCGCCTTTGCGCACAACGGCGCCGGCTTCCATCGAGGTGTGGATTTCATCGCCGGTGCGGTCGAGGAAGCCGGTGTTGATGAACACCACGCGCTCGGCGGCAGCCTTGATGCAGGACTTGAG
This sequence comes from Pseudomonas sp. Je.1.5.c, assembly GCF_051129895.1. NCBI lineage: Bacteria > Pseudomonadati > Pseudomonadota > Gammaproteobacteria > Pseudomonadales > Pseudomonadaceae > Pseudomonas > Pseudomonas sp. Je.1.5.c. The sequence continues at coordinate 86,793 of NZ_JBCPSP010000021.1, read as the reverse complement.
GTTGACCGTGGTGCGGCGTTCCTCGTCCATGATGCCGACCTTCATGGTATTGCGCGGCATGTTCAGCACGTCTTCGACGCGGCTGAAGATTTCTGCGGCGAACGCTACTTCTTCAGGGCCGTGCATCTTCGGCTTGACGATGTACAGACTGCCGGTGCGGCTGTTCTTGCGGCTGGTGTTGCCGTTGAGGTTGTGCAAGGCAATCAGGCCGGTGAACAGGCCGTCCTGGATACCTTCCGGGATTTCGTTGCCTTGGGCATCGAGGATCGCCGGGTTGGTCATCAGGTGACCAACGTTACGCACGAACAGCAACGAACGACCGTGCAGGGTTACGCTGCCGCCGTTAGGCGCGGCGTATTCGCGGTCTGGGTTCATGGTGCGAGTGAAGGTCTTGCCGCCCTTGCTCACGCTTTCGGCCAGATCGCCTTTCATCAGGCCCAGCCAGTTGCGGTAGACCACGACTTTGTCGTCGGCATCGACCGCGGCGACCGAGTCTTCACAGTCCATGATGGTGGTCAGCGCCGATTCCATCAGGATGTCTTTGACGCCAGCGGCGTCGGTGCTGCCGACTGGAGTGCTGGCATCGACCTGGATTTCGAAGTGCAGGCCGTTGTGCTTGAGCAGCACGGCGGTCGGCGCTTTGGCGTCGCCCTGGAAGCCGATCAGTTGCGCGTCGTCACGCAGGCCGCTGTTGCTGCCGCCCTTGAGCGCGACCACAAGCTTGCCGGCTTCGATGCGGTAGGCGGTGGAGTCGACGTGGGAGCCAGCGGCCAGTGGCGCGGCTTCGTCGAGGAAGGCACGGGCGAAGGCAATGACCTTGTCGCCGCGGACCTTGTTGTAGCCCTGGCCTTTCTCGGCGCCGCCTTCCTCGCTGATGGCGTCGGTGCCATACAGCGCGTCATACAGCGAGCCCCAGCGGGCATTGGCGGCGTTCAGGGCGAAGCGGGCGTTCATCACCGGCACCACCAGCTGCGGGCCGGCCATGCGGGCGATCTCTTCGTCCACGTTCTGCGTGGTGGCCTGGAAATCGTCGGCTTGTGGCAGCAGGTAACCGATTTCCTGGAGGAATGCTTTGTAGGCTGCGGCGTCGTGGGCCTGGCCTTGGCGCGCCTGGTGCCAGGCGTCGATCTTGGCTTGCAACTCGTCGCGCTTGGCGAGCAGGTTTTTGTTCTTTGGAGCGAGGTCGTTGATGATCTTCTCTGCACCGGCCCAGAACTGCTCGGCGACGATGCCGGTCCCCGGAATGGCTTCGTTGTTGACGAAGTCGTACAGGACCTTGGCGACCTGAAGGCCACCGACTTGAACGTGTTCAGTCATTGCTTGCCTCACTCTGCTCAGCTATTTCGCTCATCGTATTAAGCCTGTAGCGCTTCTCTAAACACGCACCAGTTCATGCCCGAGGGCGGCTGGGTGCGGCCTGCCAGACCAGCCGGCGGGCAATTTGCGTATTTTCACAGGCGCCATGGCAGACATCCAAACGACGTTTTGTAGTCCGCGTCGGGGCATACTACATGAAGCAGCAGGCGAGTGAACATCAGACCAAAAGCGTCGCTGCGCGACCAATTGGTCGCATAGGGTCACGCTGGGAGCCTGTATGTTCGCAAATTATCAGTGGATTGTTCCAGATAAATCTTGAAACAGTACACGATTGGTCGTGCGGATTGCCCTGCGGCAGGTTGCCGCGCCTTGCCTATACTGATTCGATCTCCAGGTTTCACGCCGCGCGCGGCGTGGCATTCAGCAGAGGAACGCGCAGTGGACCACCTCGTATTGACAGTGATCGCCCCCGACAAGGCTGGGCAGGTCGAGCGCATCGCCCAGTGCATCGCCGAACATAATGGCAACTGGTTGGAGAGTCGCATGTCGCGCATGGCAGGGCAATTCGCCGGAATTCTGCGCGTGGCTGTGCCGGCAGAATCCTACGACGAGTTAGTCGAGTCGCTGCAAGCGCTGGGCAAGTACGACATTCGCGTGCTGATTGCCGAGAGCGGCATCGAGCCATCGTGCACCTGGAAGCCGATTGCCATGGAGTTGGTGGGTAATGACCGGCCTGGGATCGTGCGTGACATTACTCGATTGCTGGCCGAGCTTGGGGTGAACCTGGAGCGTTTCACCACTGAAGTACGACCAGCGCCGATGAGTAGCGAGCCGTTGTTTCATGCCGATGCGTTGCTGGCGTTGCCGTTGACGTTGTCCCTGGATGACTTGCAAGGTCGCTTGGAGGCACTGGCGGATGATTTGATGGTCGAGCTCAAGCTGCGGCCGGAAGATTAGTGCTCATTAGGGCCTCTTGGTGCCTGCGACGATAAGAGGTTATCCCTGATTTAAGGGGACGGCCCTGTGGATAACCTGGGGGTTCACCCCGCCAGCCCACGAGCGTCGCAGCCTCCAGCCATCTGCACAAAAAACATCCAGAAATCAGACGCTTGTGCACAAACCACGGGGACGAGGGTGTGGATAACCTCTGGAGATGTCGCTGTAGGCCACGCCAAACGTGGCCTACAGCGATTCGATCAATAATTGATCAGCTACGTTTGCGCAGCGACAGCCAGGCATCAACGCTGTACAGCGCCAACCCTGCCCAAATGAACACGAACGCCAACAAGCTGCTCGACGACAAATGCTCATCGAACAGCAGTACCGCCTGCAGCAACACCAGGGTCGGCGCCAGGTACTGCAGGAAGCCCAAGGTGGTGTACGGCAGATGGCGGGCCGCAGCGTTGAAGCACACCAGCGGCACCAGCGTCACCGGCCCTGCGGCAATCAACCAGAGCGCTTGGCTGGTGCTGAAGAAGTCGCCTTGCACACTGCTCGCAGCCGGGTGCAGGAGCAGCCAGCCAATCGCCAACGGCACCAGCATCCAGGTTTCCACCACCAGCCCAGGCAGCGCCGCTACCGGCGCCTGCTTGCGGATCAGGCCATAGAAGCCAAACGACAGCGCCAGAACCAGCGACACCCACGGCAGGCTACCGACCTGCCATACCTGCTGCGCCACCCCCACCGCCGCCAGCCCAACCGCCAGCCATTGCAGGCGGCGCAGGCGCTCGCCCAGGAGCAGCATGCCGAGCAATACGTTGACCAGCGGGTTGATGTAATAACCCAGGCTGGCTTCGAGCATGCGGCCGTTGTTCACCGACCAGACATAGGTCAGCCAGTTACCGGCGATCAACGCGCCGCTGAGCGCCAGAATCGCCAGCCGGCGGGGGTTGTCGCGCAGCTCGCGCCACCAGCCTGGATGTTTCCACACCAGTAGCAACAGCGAGCCGAACAGCGCTGACCAGAGCACGCGGTGGACGATGATCTCGACCGCCGGCACGCTCTGGATAGCTTTGAAGTACAGGGGGAACAGCCCCCAGATGATGTAGGCGGTAAGGCCCAGGATGTACCCGCGGCGCGGGTTGGCGGCGTGCATGCAGAATCCTTGCTTAGGTAGCTAAATAAAGCGACGCCTATTGTAGACAGACCCTCGCAGGGTTCTAGAACAATTTCAGTGGTTGTTCATCCAGGGCGGCGATCTGCTCACGCAAGGCCAGAATCTGATCGCCCCAATAACGCGGCTGGCCGAACCAAGGGAAGCTGCGCGGGAACGCCGGGTCGTCCCAGCGCCGCGCCAGCCACGCACTGTGGTGCAGCTGGCGCAGGGCGCGCAGCGGTTCGATCAGCGGCAGTTCGCGGGGGTCGAAGTCGTGGAATTCGTTGTAGCCGTCGATCAGCTCGGCCAACTGCCCCAGGCGCTCCTCGCGGCTGCCGGCGAGCATCATCCACAGATCTTGCACGGCGGGGCCCATGCGGCAGTCGTCCAGATCGACCACATGGTAGGCCTCGTCGCGGTGCATCAGGTTGCCCGGGTGGCAGTCACCGTGCAGGCGGATCAGCTGATGGGGAGTGCGCGCGTAGATCGCTTCGACGCGCTTGAGCAGGTCGCGGGCGACCGATTCGAAGGCGGGCAGCAGTTCCTTGGGGACGAAATTGCCTTCGAGCAGGGTGTTCAGCGAGGCATGGCCAAAGTTGTCCACAGCCAGGGTTTCGCGGTGCTCGAAGGGCCGGGTGGCGCCAACCTTGTGCAAGCGGCCGAGCAACTGCCCGAGGCGATAGAGTTGGTCGAGATTGCCCGGCTCCGGGGCATGGCCGCCACGCCGCGGGAACAGTGCAAAGCGAAAACCACCATGCTCGAACAGGCTACGGCCATCGTGCTCGATGGGGGCGACCACAGGCACTTCGCAATCGGCCAGTTCCGCGGTGAAGCTGTGCTCCTCATGAATCTGCGCATCGCTCCAGCGCCCTGGGCGGTAGAACTTGGCGATCAGCGGCTGCTGGTCTTCGATACCCACCTGATAGACACGGTTCTCGTAGCTGTTGAGCGCCAGTACCCGCGCGTCGCTGAGAAAACCGAGGCTCTCTACGGCATCCAGGACCAGGTCGGGGGTGAGGGTGTCGAAAGGGTGGGACATTGGAGCTCCAGAGGGGCGGCGTCGTGGCGACCATGGTATCGCATTCACCTGCGACACATGGGTAATCAGCGCCGGCCCCATCGCGGGGCAAACCCGCTCCCACGCTGCTGTGTAGAGTGTAGGAGCGGGCTTGCCCCGCGAACCGGGCGCGCAGCGCCCGGCCAGGCTACACCGGCACTCCGAGCAAAACGAAGGAGGGATGAAACTGCACCTGCAGCTCACTGCCCGGCCCAACCTTGCGCTGCTGCAGCCAATCAGCCTCAACAAACGCACACAGTGTCTGCCCATTGCCCAATGCCAAGCGCACTTCACTGCTGCCGCCCTCGTCGACCAGCACTTCCTCAATCCTGGCGCGCAGGCAATTACTCCCTGGCTCCGGCGGTTCTTCATCGCCAAGCAGCTGCACCCAACCGGCCTTGAGCAACGCCACCACCATGCTGCCCAAGGCCAATTCCAGGCGCTCAGTGCTGTCGCGGGTAATCAATGCCTCGATCTCCAGCCCGCCGCCCAAGGCCAGGCTGACGCGATCGTGCCGGCCTTCTCGGCGTAACCCGCTGACTTCGCCTTGCAACTGATTGCGCGCACTGGTGCGCAGCATCAGCCGGCCAAGCAAGTCGAGGTCGCTGGTTTGTTCGGCCGCTTCCAGGATTTGCGCCTGCAAGCCTTGCAGGCGTTGGTACAAGCGCAGCACCCGCTCGCCTTCCTCGGACAACCGAGCGCCGCCACCGCCGCGTCCGCCCGTGCTGCGTTCGACCAGTGGCCGACTGGCGAGGTTATTGAGCTCGTCGATGGCATCCCAGGCCGCCTTGTAGCTGATCCCAGCGGCCTTGGCAGCGCGAGTGATCGAGCCCTGTTCGGCGACATGTTGCAACAGCGCGATACGCTGCGGCCGACGGGCGATGTGTTGGGTGAGCACGGTGGGTAAAGACATGGGGGCTGCCAGAGGTACACAAAGTTGCTGCGACGTTGCCGTCCACGCCTTGCCGAGTCAAGCCTGGCCAGGTTTGGGGGTACGCGCCAAGCAGTAGATATCCACCTGCCGCGCTCCGGCCTGGCGCAATAGCTGGGCCAGCGCTTGGGCGGTGGCGCCGGTGGTCAACACATCATCGATCAGCGCCAGGTGTTGGCCTTCGACGTCTGCCTTCGCTGCCAGGCAGAACGCCTGGCGCAGATTGCGCCGGCGCACGCGCGCGCTGAGTAGCTGTTGCGCTGGAGTATCCCGCGTTCGTTGCAGGAGTCGTTCATCGCAAGGGATACCCAACTGCTTCGACAGCCAGCGCGCCAACATCCCCGCCTGATTGAACCCCCGCTGGCGCAGTCGACGTGCGGCAAGTGGTACGGGCAACAATTGGTCAGGCTTCGCCAACCCTTCGGCGTAGCGATGCTGTAGCTCATGCCCCAGCAGTTGCGCCATTAGTCGCCCCAGTGGCCATTGGCTGCGGTGCTTGAATCGGCTGATCAGCGTGTCGATCGGAAAGCCGAAGTGCCAAGGCGCCACGACTTGGCTAAAGGCGGGCGCGCGCCGGCTGCACTGGGCGCAGGTCAAGTCCGCCATCGCTAGCGGCAAGGCGCAGCGCAGACACTGTTCCTCCAACCAAGGCAGCTCGCGCTCGCAGCTGGTGCACAGCGGATAGGCTTGATGCGCCGGTTCATCGCACAGCAAACAGCTATGATCAATATTTGTACACTTGTAAACCAGCTGTCTTATGAGTGGTTGACAGTCCATAGGCCTTCCGTAACTATTGCCGCTATCCGTGATGCGCTGGCGGCTTTGTGGTCCCCGCGCCAGTCAGAGCCTAGATAAGGAAACGCCGATGAGCGCCAGCACAACTGCAACAACACGTCACGACTGGGCCTTGGCCGAAGTGAAGGCACTGTTCCAGCAACCGTTCAATGACCTGCTGTTCCAGGCGCAGACCGTACACCGCGCGCACTTCGACCCAAACCGCGTGCAAGTCTCGACGCTGCTGTCGATCAAAACCGGCGCCTGCCCGGAAGATTGCAAATATTGTCCGCAGTCCGGTCACTACAACACCGGCCTGGAAAAACAGAAGCTGATGGAAGTGCAGAAGGTGCTGGAGGAGGCCGCCCGCGCCAAAGCTATCGGCTCGACCCGCTTCTGCATGGGCGCGGCCTGGAAGCATCCGTCGGCCAAGGACATGCCGTATGTGCTGGAGATGGTCAAAGGGGTCAAGGCCATGGGCCTGGAAACCTGCATGACCCTCGGTCGCCTCGATCAGGAGCAGACCGCAGCGCTGGCCCAGGCGGGCCTGGACTACTACAACCACAACCTCGACACCTCGCCGGAGTTCTACACCAGCATCATCACCACCCGTACCTACAGCGAGCGCTTGCAGACTTTGGCCTACGTGCGTGACGCCGGGATGAAGATTTGCTCGGGCGGCATCCTCGGCATGGGCGAGTCGCTCGACGATCGCGCCGGCCTGCTGATCCAGCTGGCCAACCTGCCAGAGCACCCGGAGTCGGTGCCTATCAACATGCTGGTCAAAGTCGCCGGGACCCCGCTGGCCGAAGAAGAAGATGTCGACCCGTTCGACTTCATCCGCATGCTGGCGGTGGCGCGCATCCTCATGCCTAAATCCCATGTGCGTCTGTCGGCTGGCCGCGAGCAGATGAACGAGCAGATGCAGGCCCTGGCCTTCATGGCGGGAGCCAACTCGATTTTCTATGGCGAGAAGCTGTTGACCACTGCCAACCCGCAGGCCGACAAAGACATGCAACTGTTCGCCCGCCTGGGAATCAAGCCCGAAGCGCGCGAAGAGCACGCCGACGAAGTGCACCAGGCGGCCATCGAACAGGCACTGGTCGAGCAGCGCAGCAGCGAGATGTTCTACGACGCAGCGTCTGCCTGAACATGGCCTTCGACTTGACGGCGCGCCTGGCCGAACGGCGCGCCGCCGACCTGTATCGGCAACGCCCGCTGCTGCAAAGCCCGCAGGGGCCGGAGGTGGTGGTCGATGGCCAACCGCTGCTGGCCTTCTGTAACAATGACTACCTGGGCCTGGCCAATCACCCGGAGGTGATCGCCGCCTGGCGCGCCGGTGCCGAGCGCTGGGGTGTCGGCGGTGGTGCTTCGCACTTGGTCATCGGCCACAGTACCCCGCACCACCAGCTCGAAGAAGCCTTGGCCGAACTCACCGGGCGCCCGCGCGCGCTGCTGTTTTCCACCGGCTACATGGCCAACCTCGGTGCGATTACCGCGCTGGTAGGGCAGGGCGATACCATTTTGCAAGACCGCCTCAACCATGCCTCGCTGCTCGATGGCGGGCTGCTCAGTGGGGCGCGCTTCAATCGCTATCTGCACAACGACCCTGACAGCCTGGCCAAGCGCCTGGACAAAGCGACCGGCAACACCCTGGTGGTCACCGATGGCGTGTTCAGCATGGATGGCGACCTCGCCGACCTGCCTGCACTGGCCGAGACCGCTCGGGCCCGCGGTGCCTGGTTGATGGTCGATGATGCCCATGGCCTGGGCACGCTGGGCGCCACCGGTGCTGGCATCGTAGAGCACTTCGGTCTGGGCCTGGACGACGTGCCGGTGCTGATCGGAACCCTGGGCAAGGCCTGCGGCACGGCTGGGGCTTTTGTCGCTGGCAGTGAAGAACTGATCGAGGCGCTGGTGCAGTTCGCCCGGCCCTACATCTATACCACCAGCCAGCCACCAGCCCTGGCCTGCGCCACGCTCAAGAGCCTGGAGTTGCTGCGCCGCGAAAGCTGGCGCCGTGAGCATCTGGCTGCGCTGATCCGCCAGTTCCGTCAAGGCGCCGAGCAGATCGGCCTGCAGCTGATGGACAGCCCAACCCCGATCCAGCCGATCCTGATTGGCGACAGCGCGCGGGCCTTGCGCCTGTCGCGCATGTTGCGTGAGCGCGGGCTGCTGGTGACGGCCATTCGTCCGCCGACCGTGCCGGCCGGCAGCGCGCGTCTGCGCGTTACCTTGAGCGCCGCGCACAGTGAGGCCCAGGTCCAGCTATTGTTGAATGCATTGGCCGAGTGTTATCCACAGCTGGAGTCCGCCGATGCGTAACCGACTGATCCTCTTGCCCGGCTGGGGCCTGGGCACTGCTGCACTGGAGCCGCTGGCTGCCAGCCTGCGCGCCCAAGACTCACGCCTACAGGTCGAGTTGATGCCGTTGCCGGAGTTGCCCGAGGGCGATGTGCAGGCGTGGATCGACTACCTGGACCGCAAACTGCCCACTGACACCTGGCTGGGCGGCTGGTCGCTCGGCGGCATGCTCGCCAGCGAGCTGGCGCACAAGCGCGGCGACCACTGCTGCGGGTTACTCACCCTGGCCAGCAACCCCAGCTTCATCAGCCGAGCTGACTGGCCCCACGGCATGGCGCCAGACACTTTCGGCACTTTTCTTGATGGCTGCCGCAGCCATCACCAGGTGACCCTGAAACGCTTTCGCAGCCTGTGTAGCGAAGGCGCGCAGATGCCGCGCACTCTGTTGCGCCAACTCGGCGTCGGAGTGCCGGACACCGACCCGCTGTACCTGGCCAGCGGCCTTGAGGTGTTGGCCAAGCTCGATACCCGTACAGCCCTGGAACAGTACGCCGGGCCACAGCTGCACCTGTTCGCCGGGAGCGATGCGCTGGTGCCGGCTGAGGCGGCCAAAGCCTTGAGCGAGTTGTTGCCCGATGTCGAGGTGGGTTTGGTCGAAGAAAGCTCCCACGCCTTCCTGCTGGAATACCCACAGGAGCTTGCGGCGGGCATCAAGAGTTTTTTGCATGAGAGTGGTGATGACTGATCTTTCCCAGCCAAGCCTGCCCGGCAGCTTGCCCGACAAGCGCCAGGTAGCGGCATCATTTTCCAAGGCGGCAGCCAGCTATGACAGTGTCGCGGCGTTGCAGCGGGCGGTCGGCGAGGCGTTGCTCGAACTGCTGCCCGCTGATCTGACGCCGTCGAGCTGGCTCGACCTGGGCAGCGGCACCGGCTACTTCAGCCGCGCCCTGGCCGAGCGTTTTGCCGCAGCACTGGGGGTGGCGGTGGACATCGCCGAAGGCATGCTTGGCCACGCGCGCGGCCACGGTGGTGCTCACTTTCATGTAGCCGGCGATGCCGAGCGCCTGCCCTTGCAGGCAGAAAGCGTCGACCTGGTGTTCACCAGCCTGGCGGTGCAGTGGTGCAGCCAGTTCTCCAGTGTGCTCAGCGAAGCGCAGCGGGTATTGCGCCCAGGCGGTGTGCTGGCGTTCAGCAGTCTATGCGTGGGCACCCTGGAGGAGCTGCGCGCCAGCTGGCAGGCCGTCGATGGCATGGTCCACGTCAACCGCTTCCGCCGTTTCGAGGATTACCAGCGCCTGTGCGGCGAGAGTGGCCTGCACCTGCTTGGCCTTGAGCGCCGCGCCCATGTCCTGCATTACCCGGATGTACGAAGCCTGACCCATGAGCTCAAAGCCCTCGGCGCGCACAACCTCAACCCCGGACGCCCCTCGGGGTTGACCGGGCGGGCGCGGATGCAGGGTTTGTTGCAGGCCTACGAGCAGTTCCGCCAGGCCCAGGGCCTGCCTGCCACCTATCAAGTGGTTTATGGTGTGCTGCGCAAGCCATTGCAGCCTGGGGAGTGACATGAGCAAGGCCTATTTCATCGCCGGAACCGACACCGACGTCGGCAAGACCACCATCGCCGCTGGCCTTTTGCATGCGGCCAGGCTGCAAGGGCTGAGCACCCTCGGCGCCAAGCCGGTAGCGTCCGGGTGTGCGGTGACTGCCAAGGGGTTGCGCAATGCCGATGCGCAGGCGCTGATCGACGAAAGCACGTTCAAGCTGGCCTATGAGCAGGTCAACCCGTTTGCTTTCGAGCCGGCCATCGCCCCTCATCTGGCGGCGCGGGAAGCTGGAATCGCGCTTGGCGTACCTGCGCTGGTGGCAGCTATGCAGGCTGTGCTCAAGCAGGACGCGGACTTCACCCTGATCGAAGGCGCCGGTGGCTGGCGGGTGCCGCTGTCTGATCACGCCAATCTGTCCGATCTGGCGATTGCCCTGAAGCTGCCGGTGATTCTGGTGGTGGGAGTGCGCCTGGGGTGTATCAATCATGCGCTGCTCAGTGCCGAAGCGATCGCTCGGGATGGCCTGCAACTGGCCGGGTGGGTGGCGAATATCATCGAGCCACGGACTTCGCGCTTGGAAGAGAACCTTGCCAGCCTGGCTGAGCGGCTCCCGGCGCCTTGTCTGGGGCGGGTGCCCAAGCTTAAGCAGGCCAGTGGTGCTGCGGTGGCTGAATACCTGCAGCTGGATTTGCTGGATTAGTTTGGACAAGGCTGGGCTGCGGAGTTTGGCGGATATGCCTCGGGTCTATCAGCTGGCACTAGGCTATTAGGGATTTAAACGGGCCTTTTCGCCCTAGGTCTGCTTTAATGAAGCCTGTCCGTTATCCAGCGTCATTGGAGTTTTGACATGGAAATCACCGGTAGCTCTGCCTACTACGCGGGTCTCGGCGCCATTCAGGCCGGGCAGAACCGCGTCGATCAGGCCGCCAGCCAGATCGCCAACCAAAGCGTTGAGCGCAACGCCACCAGCCAGTCCAGCGACTATCAAGCCGAGCGCCTGCGCGCTGTCGATCGCAGTCAGCAAATGGATCTGGCCACCAGCACCGTGCAACTGGCGCTGGGAAAAAACGAAGTCGAACTGGGCGTCAAAGTCGCCAAGGCTTCCGATGAAATGCTCGGCAGGTTCATCGACACCTACGCCTGATTGCAGGTATCAAAACTTTCTCGTGGGAAACGTTCTCGTGGGAGCGGGCTTGCCCCGCGATTGCGCCAGCCCTGATCACGTGGTCGAAGGCTCGGATGTCATCGCGAGGCAAGCCCGCTCCCATGTTTGTTTGGCCGTGGCATAAATGCCCTGTTTCGCGACGTAAATGGCACCATAGTCCCTCCTTGACATTACCGGCCCCTAAACGTAAGTTTCAAACAACTGTTTGACCGAAAGCCACCAAGAGCTGGTCGGTATCAGCGGTCACCCCACCGGACTCCTCAAGAGGTTCATCGCAATGCCTGAATACAAAGCCCCCTTGCGTGATATTCGCTTCGTTCGCGACGAGCTGCTCGGCTATGAAGCGCACTATCAAAGCCTGCCGGGTTGCGAGGACGCCACGCCCGATATGGTCAACGCGATTCTTGAGGAAGGCGCGAAATTCTGTGAGCAGGTGCTGGCCCCGCTGAACCGCGTTGGTGACCTGGAAGGCTGCACCTGGAGCGAGTCGGGCGTTAAAACCCCCACCGGCTTCAAGGAGGCCTATAAGCAGTTCGTCGAAGGTGGCTGGCCGAGCCTGGCCCATGACGTCGACCACGGCGGCCAAGGCTTGCCTGAGTCGCTGGGCCTGGCGGTGAGCGAGATGGTCGGTGAGTCGAACTGGTCGTGGGGCATGTACCCAGGCCTGTCGCACGGCGCCATGAACACCATCTCCGAGCACGGCACCGCCGAGCAGCAAGAGACCTACCTGACCAAGCTGGTGACTGGCGAATGGACCGGCACCATGTGCCTGACCGAGCCGCACTGCGGCACCGACCTGGGCATGCTGCGGACCAAAGCCGAACCACAGGCTGATGGCTCCTACAAAGTGTCCGGCACCAAGATCTTCATTTCCGCTGGCGAGCACGACATGGCCGATAACATCGTCCACATCGTCCTGGCTCGCCTGCCTGATGCCCCAGCGGGCACCAAAGGTATCTCGCTGTTCATCGTGCCCAAGTTCCTGCCGACCGCCGATGGCGGCGTGGGCGAGCGCAATGGCGTCAGCTGTGGTTCGCTCGAGCACAAGATGGGCATCCACGGTAACGCCACCTGCGTAATGAACTTCGACAGCGCCACCGGCTACCTGATCGGCCCCGCCAACAAGGGCCTCAATTGCATGTTCACCTTCATGAACACCGCTCGCCTGGGTACCGCGCTGCAAGGCCTGGCCCACGCTGAAGTGGCGTTCCAGGGTGGCTTGAAGTACGCCCGTGATCGCCTGCAAATGCGCTCGCTGACTGGCCCCAAGGCTCCGGACAAGGCCGCTGACCCGATCATCGTCCACCCCGACGTGCGGCGTATGCTGCTGACCATGAAGGCCTTCGCCGAAGGCAACCGCGCGATGGTCTACTTCACCGCCCAGCAGGTCGATATCGTCAAGTACAGCCAGGATGAAGAGGCCAAGAAAAAGGCCGACGCCCTGCTGGCGTTCCTGACTCCGATCGCCAAGGCGTTCATGACCGAAGTCGGTTTCGAAGCCGCCAACCACGGTGTGCAGATCTACGGTGGCCATGGCTTCATCGCCGAGTGGGGCATGGAGCAGAACGTGCGCGACAGCCGTATCTCGATGCTGTACGAAGGCACCACCGGCATCCAGGCCCTGGACCTGCTCGGGCGTAAGGTGCTGATGACCCAAGGCGAAGCGCTCAAGGGCTTCACCAAGATCGTCCACAAGTTCTGCCAGGCTCAGGAAGGCAATGAGTCGGTCAAGGAGTTCGTCGAGCCACTGGCGGCGATCAACAAGGAATGGGGCGAGCTGACCATGAAGATCGGCATGGCCGCCATGAAGGACCGTGAGGAAGTCGGCGCCGCTTCGGTCGACTACCTGATGTACTCCGGCTACGCTTGCCTTGCGTACTTCTGGGCCGACATCGCCCGCCTGGCCGCTGAGAAACTGGCTGCTGGCACCAGCGAAGAGGCGTTCTACACCGCCAAGCTGCAGACTGCGCGCTTCTACTTCCAGCGCATCCTGCCACGTACCCGCACCCACGTCGCAGCCATGCTGTCCGGCGCTGGCAACCTGATGGCGATGGACGAAGAGCATTTCGGCCTGTCGATCTAAGCCCAGCGGCTGTACGAAAAACCGCCTGCCCTCACCGGCAGGCGGTTTTTTGCTTTTAGCACTACAAAAATCCTGTGGGAGCGGGCTCGTCCCGCGATGGCGCTTGCCCAGACAGCACCGTTGAACCTGCTGACGCTATCGCGGGCAAGCCTGCTCCTACAGGCGCTGTTGTATCTGGTAACGAGAAAACCTCAAGGAGCAGGGCCAATCTGCCGTTAAACACCCGGTGTATTCATCTATTCATGTGCGCTGCCGATGAACTAAAGGCACAATGCCATTATTGATCTGCCGGGTCGGAGATTACCCTTGTTTCAACTATCCGCTGTACGCGTGAGCCATTTCCTACCGTCGCTGGTGTTGCTGGTGTCGGGGCTCGCGGCGGCTTACGTGCGAGACCTCAGCGTCTTCTTCACGTCGCTGTTCAATGTCCTGCCCACCTTGGTCCTGTTGCTGGGCGGTGCCTACTGCGCGGTATACCGCCGCCAGCGGGAACTGTTCCTGATGGTCACGGTGTACATCGCCTACTTCTTGCTCGATACCCAGACCGACTTCTACCGCGATAACGGTCGGGTACGTGAAGACGCCGCCGTCATCTTCCATCTTGTGTGCCTACTGTTGCCGGCATTGTTCGGCTTATTCGCGGCTTGGCAGGAGCGCACCCATCTGGCCCAGGACATGCTGGCCCGGTTCGCCGTGCTGTTCGCGGTCGGCAGCGTAGCGGTGGCCCTTGAGCAGAGCTTTCCGGACGCCCTGCTGGCCTGGCTGGCAGAGATTCGCTGGCCCTCGCTGCATGGTCAGTGGATGAGTCTGATCCAGTTGGCCTACCCACTGTTCTTCGGCGTGTTCATCTTGTTGGTGGTGCAGTACCTGCGCCAGCCACGGCCACTGCATGCGGCGCAGATCATTGGTCTGATCGGTATTTTCTGGATGCTGCCCAAAACCTTCATCCTGCCGTTCACCCTGAACATCATGTGCAGTCAGGTGATGCTGATGATCGCGGCGGCGGTTTCCCACGAGGCCTACCAGATGGCCTTCCGTGACGAGCTGACCGGCCTGCCGGGTCGTCGCGCCCTGAACGAGCGGATGCAGCGCCTTGGCCGCAACTATGTGATCGCCATGACCGACGTCGATCACTTCAAGAAATTCAACGACACCCATGGCCACGATGTCGGTGACCAGGTGCTGCGCCTGGTCGCCAGCCGCCTGTCCAAAGTCACCGGTGGCGGTAGGGCTTATCGCTACGGGGGCGAGGAGTTTGCCTTGGTGTTCGCTGGCAAGACCGCTGAGGAGTGCATGCCGCATCTGGAAGCGGTGCGCGAGATGATCGCCAACTATGCTATCCAGCTGCGTGACCAGAACAATCGCCCGCAGGATGATTCGGCAGGGCGCCAGCGCCGTGCTGGTGGGGCCAACAGCACGGTGTCGGTGACCATCAGTATTGGTGTCGCCGAACGCCTGGTAGATCACCGCAACCCAGAAGCGGTGCTCAAATCGGCGGATGAAGCGCTCTACAGCGCTAAAGGTGCAGGGCGCAATTGCGTGATGATGTTCGGTCAGCAATCGCGGCGCGGGGCGGTGCGAATGGCGTGACCATGGATGACTTATTGGTCATGTGATGACCCTATGTCTCGCAAAAGTTGTTCGGTTACACTGCCCTCATCCCAGTGCCGCGGTCCTGCGTGACCGCCCCGACCCTACTAGCGAGAGGTTGTCATGGCTGACTATAAAGCGCCCCTGCGCGATATGCGCTTCGTTCTCAATGAAGTCTTCGACGTGGCCACGCTCTGGTCGCAGCTGCCCGAACTTGCCGAGGCGGTCGACCAAGACACGGCCATGGCCGTGTTGGAAGAAGCGGGCAAGGTCACCAGCAAGTCCATCGCGCCCTTGAGCCGCTCTGGCGATGAAGAGGGCTGCCATTGGGACAACGGCGCAGTGCGCACCCCAGCCGGTTTCATCGATGCCTACAAGACCTACGCCGAAGGCGGTTGGGTCGGCGTTGGCGGCGACCCGCAGTTCGGCGGCATGGGCATGCCCAAGGCGATCTCGGCCCAGGTCGAGGAAATGGTCAACGCCTCCAGCCTGGCCTTCGGCTTGTACCCGATGCTGACGGCTGGCGCTTGCCTGTCGATCAATGCTCACGCCAGTGAAGCGCTGAAAGAGCAGTACCTGCCGAACATGTATGCCGGCGTTTGGGCCGGCTCCATGTGCCTGACCGAGCCCCATGCGGGCACCGATCTGGGGATTATCCGCACCAAGGCCGAGCCCCAGGCCGACGGCAGCTACAAGGTCAGCGGCACCAAGATCTTCATCACCGGCGGTGAGCACGACCTGACCGAGAACATCATTCACCTGGTGCTGGCCAAGTTGCCAGATGCCCCGGCTGGGCCCAAGGGCATCTCGCTGTTCCTGGTGCCGAAGTTCCTGGTCAATGCGGATGGCAGCCTGGGCGCGCGCAACCCGGCCACCTGCGGCTCGATCGAGCACAAGATGGGTATCCAGGGCTCGGCTACCTGCGTGATGAACTTCGACGAGGCGGTCGGTTACCTGGTGGGTGAGCCCAACAAAGGCCTGGCGGCGATGTTCACCATGATGAACTACGAGCGCCTGGGTGTGGGCATTCAGGGCCTGGCTTCGGCCGAGCGCTCTTACCAGAACGCCGTCGAGTACGCCCGCGACCGCCTGCAAAGCCGCTCGCCCACTGGCCCGCAGGCCAAGGACAAGGTGGCCGATCCGATCATCGTCCATCCGGATGTGCGGCGCATGCTGCTGACCATGAAGGCACAGATCGAAGGTGGCCGAGCGTTCTCCACCTATGTCGCGATGCAGTTGGACAGCGCCAAATACAGTGAAGACCCCGTCACCCGCAAACGCAGTGAGGAGCTGGTTGCGCTGCTGACCCCGGTGGCCAAGGCCTTCCTCACCGACCTGGGCCTGGAGTGCACCGTGCACGGCCAGCAGGTGTTCGGCGGCCACGGCTACATCCGTGAATGGGGCCAGGAGCAGCTGGTGCGCGATGTGCGCATCACGCAGATCTACGAAGGTACCAATGGCATTCAGGCCCTCGACCTGATGGGGCGCAAGGTGGTGGGCAGCGGCGGCGCGTTCTATCGCCTGTTCGCTGACGAGATTCGTCAATTCATCGGTACTGCCGGGGCAGATCTGGGCGAGTTCACTCAGCCGTTGGGCGCTGCCTTGGAACAGCTCGATGGGCTGACTGAGTGGGTACTGGAGCAGGCCAAGGCTAATCCGAACGAGATTGGTGCGGCGTCGGTGGAGTACCTGCACGCCTTTGGTTATGTCGCTTACGCCTATATGTGGGCGTTGATGGCGCGGGCTGCCAAGGCGGGTGAGGGGGATGAAGCGTTCTATGGCGCCAAGCTTGGCACTGCGCGGTTCTACTTTGCCCGATTGCTGCCGCGGGTGGATTCGCTGGTGGCTTCGGTGAAGGCCGGGAGTGAGTCGCTGTACCTGCTGGATGCTGCGCAGTTTTGATAATTCTGGGTCCGCTGCGCGGCCCTTCGCGGGACAAGCCCGCTCCCACAGGTACGGCGGCGCCCGTCAGAGCGGCGCTATCCCTGTGGGAGCGGGCTTGTCCCGCGAAGGGCCGCAAAAGCGGACCCAAGATTAGGGCTGACAAAAAATGACTTACATTTGTAAGCATTCTCTTACGCAACGTGGTGACTTTTCGCCTCTTTCATAAGATTGGATCCACGGTTAATCTTTCTTACATGGACGGAGCGTAGGAAGCGCAAAGGACAGAACAGGGACACGTAGGAATTCCTGCCAGGGTGGCGGGACGATAGGGATGTCAGGGAAACAGTCTGGAAAACCCCGCTTCGGCGGGGTTTTCTTTGTGCGCGTGTTTTTATCCCAACACGTCCAATGGCGAAACGCCCAGCGCACGGGCGTCGGTTTCTTCTTCCAGCAGCGTGCGCAGCAGCTCCACAGACGCCTGCTGGCGCTGGGCATCGCGAAACACCAAACCCACCTTGAGCGGTACTCGTGGCTCGCTCAGCGGCTTCCACAGCAGCTCCTGATCGTCTTCGGCAGCATCCTTGGCCCGCCCCGGCAGAATGGTCGCCAGCGAAGTGTGCGCCAGGCTGTCGAGAATCCCGCCCATGTTGTTCATCTCGGCCTGCACCTGCGGCCGCCGCCCCTGGTTGGCCAACTGTTCTTTCCAGATCTGCCGGATCTGAAACTCCTCGCCCAGCATCAGCATGGGCAATTCGGCGGCTTGTCTGATCGAGACCTTCTTGAAGTCTTTCAAGGGATGGGTATTGGGGATGACCAGCTGCAGCTCATCTTCGTACAGCATCAAACCATGCAAGCCGGGCTGTCGTGGCGGCAGGTAGCTGATGCCGATGTCCAGGTTGCCATTGAGCAGCCGCCGTTCGATCTCCAGCCCCGACAGTTCATAGATCTGCACGACCAAATGCGGCTGGGCCTTGCGTACCCGCTCCAGCAACTGCGGCACCAGGCTTGGCCGCACGGTCTGCAGCACGCCGATGGCCAGGGTGCGCAGCGACTGGCCCTTGAAGTTGCGCATGGCCTCATGCGCCCGCTGCAAGCCATCGAGCAGCGGCTGCGCATGGTTGTACAGGGTGTGCGCGGCAAGGGTCGGCAACAGGCGCTTGTTACTGCGCTCGAACAGGCTCAGGTCGAGGCTGTGTTCCAGCTGCCGGATCTGTTGCGACAGGGCGGGTTGCGACAGCGACAGGCGCTCGGCGGCACGGCCCACGTGGCCTTCCTCGTACACCGCGACGAAATAGCGCAGTTGGCGAAAATCCATAAGTAACACTTATCGAAAAAGCTGGAAAAACGAAATGGCCGCGTGGCCGCTAAGCCCCTAGTCTATCGCCGTATTCAAGCGCTACACAGCGATCATTTGACCGATTGTTACCGCTGATGAAAAACACTTTTGATAGGCAAGGCAAAAAGATCGGTTTAGGCCTGATCAATACTTTCCGGCATATGACCGGACCTTGACCGCCATCTTGCGTGATGAGTTGGAGCCCTGATGAACCTGTTCAACCTGCGCCGCTCGGCCGCTGTCGTTGCCGAGCCCAAGCGTGCAGCGGCAATCGAGCCGCAGGCGGCAACGTTGTCTCGCGAGCGGTTGATGCCGAGCGCCGAGCGCGCGCCGCAGGTGTTCGTGCGTGGCCAGGGTTCCTGGCTGTGGGACGACGACGGCCATGCTTATCTGGATTTCACCCAGGGCTGCGCGGTCAACAGCCTCGGCCATAGCCCCAGCGTGTTGGTCAAGGCACTGGGTAACCAGGCCCAGGCGTTGATCAACCCCGGTGCGGGCTTTCACAGCCGAGGGTTGCTGGAACTGGTCAATCGCCTGTGCCAGAGCACCGGCAGTGATCAGGCGTACTTGCTCAACAGTGGCGCCGAGGCCTGCGAGGGTGCGATCAAGCTGGCGCGCAAGTGGGGCCAGCTCCATCGTAACGGCGCCTACCACATCATCACTGCCAGCCAGGGCTGTCATGGTCGCAGTCTGGGCGCGCTGTCGGCGTCCGACCCGCTGCCTTGCAACCGCTGCGAACCCGGTCTGCCGGGCTTTAGCAAGGTGCCGTTCAACGACCTGGCAGCGCTGCATGCTGCGGTCGACTCGCGCACTGTGGCGATCATGTTGGAGCCTATCCAGGGCGAGGCCGGGGTCATCCCGGCCACTCGTGAGTACCTCAAGGGGGTCGAGCAGCTGTGCCGCGAGCTGGGCATCCTGCTGATCCTCGACGAAGTGCAGACCGGCATTGGTCGCTGCGGCGCCTTGTTGGCCGAGCAAACCTACGACGTGCGTGCCGACATCATCACCCTCGGCAAAGGCCTGGGTGGCGGCGTGCCGCTGGCGGCCTTGCTGGCCCGGGGCACTGCCTGCTGCGCCGAACCTGGCGAGCTGGAAGGCAGTCATCATGGCAATGCGCTGATGAGCGCCGCGGGCCTGGCGGTATTGCGCACGGTGCTCGAACCGGGGTTCTTCGAGCACGTCCAGGACAGTGGCCGGCACCTGCGCGAGGGCTTGAGCCGCCTGGCCGGCCGCTATGGCCAGGGCGAGGTACGCGGGCAAGGCTTGCTGTGGGCGTTGCAGTTGCAAGAAGACCTGGCTCAGGAGCTGGTCGAGGCGGCGCTGCACGAAGGCTTGTTGCTCAATGCGCCGCAGGCGGATGTGGTGCGCTTCTCTCCGGCGCTAACCGTGAGCAAAGGCAATATTGACGAGATGCTGCTGCGCCTGGCTCGGGCTTTCGCCCGCCTGCATGCACAGCAGCATAACCGCCGCGAGGTGCCGGCCTGACCGGCCACCCGGGCATACAGAATTTCAACGAACCGTCTCGCGTTCCTGCGCATCGCCCTTGGCCTGCTTCATTTGGCCCGGGGCGTTTTTTTACCTGTCGATTGTGTGTGGAACCTCTGGGCAGGGCGGCTAGTCTCTGTTTAAACCCTTTCACGGAGAGACCTGCATGGACTTCATTCGCATCATCATCGCGATTCTTCTGCCGCCGCTGGGGGTATTCCTTCAGGTTGGGTTTGCCGGGGCGTTCTGGCTGAATATCTTGCTGACCCTGTTGGGCTACATTCCCGGCATCGTGCACGCGGTGTACATCATCGCCAAGCGCTGAGTCAGCACGCGTGACTTCGCAGGCACAGCGCGGTTCCCGTAGGGGCTGGCTTGCCTGCGAGCAGCTGCGCAGCAGCCGCAATACCTACCAGCCCAACACCCGGCAATAAAACCTCCACTCCTCTTCCAAGGCATGCGCCAGGTTCTCGGCCTTACGGAACCCATGCCGCTCCCCAGCATAAAAATGCCCTTGAGCCTCAACCCCATTGGCCTTGAGCGCCGTCAACATATCCCGGGTTTGGGCGGGCACCACGACCGCATCCAGCTCGCCCTGGAAGAAGATCACCGGCGCTTTGATCTGATCGGCATGCAACAAAGGCGTGCGTTGCCGGTAGCGCTCGGCATCGACCTCAGGGTTACCAATCAGCCAGTCCAGATAATCTCCTTCGAACTTGTGTGTCGCCCGCCCCAATGCCAGCGGATCGCTGACCCCGTACAGGCTGGCACCGGCGCGGAATACATCGTGGAAGGCCAGGGCGCACAAGGTCGTGTAGCCCCCGGCGCTGCCGCCACGAATGAACGCCTTGTGCGGATCGATCAGGCCCAGCCCTGCAAGGTGCGCCACCGCAGCACAGGCATCCTCCACATCGATCTCGCCCCAGCGCAGGTGCAGCGCCTGGCGATACGCCCGCCCATAGCCACTGCTACCGCGATAGTTGAGGTCGGCCACGGCAAAGCCGCGCTGGGTCCAGTACTGGATGCGCGCATCCAGCACGGGGTAGCACGCTGAGGTTGGGCCGCCGTGGATGAACAGCACCAGCGGCGCGGCGCCTTGGCCACGCATGGCGGGATAGAAAAATCCATGGGCCTGGCCATCGCCACTGGGATAGCGGATTGGCTGAGGACGGCTGACCCGCTCGGCGGGCAGGGGTAGGCCGCCACCGGCCAGAACGCGAATCTGTTGGCTAGCCCGCTCGATCGCGATGACCGCAGGCGGGCTGATTGGCGATGCCGCGATGGCATAAAGATAATTCTCATCCATCGCCAGGCTGCGAAAGCGTGTGTAGTCGCTGGCGTAGCGCTGTACCTGATGGCCCTCTGTGCGCAACCCAAGGTGACCGAAGCCTTCCTCGAACCAGGTAGCCAGGTAGGCCTCAGGACCGAGCGCTATCCAGGTGCTGGCGCCCAGTTGCCAGGGCGCGGCGGCGTGGTCGGCAGCCTTGGCGGGCAAGGCTTGCCATTGGCCGTCGAGCTCAGCCCAGGGTTGCCAGAAACCATTACGATCGCACAGGCAATAGAGCCGGCCTTGCCCATCGAAGCGCGGTTGCTGCAGTGACTGGTCCTGGTCGCCATCACCGGCTACGCAACGCGACGGACCCCAGCCGCCCAGGCTCTCGCGCTCACGGCACATAAGCCGGGTGCGGGTCCAGGGCTGCGCGGGGCGATCCCATTCAATCCAGGCCAGGCGCTGGCCGTCGTCGCTCAAGGTCGGCGAGGCGTAGAAGTCGGCGCCTTCTGCCAACACTTCGCGGTCTTCGCCTTCGAGGCTGACCAGGCGATGCTCGACGCTTGCGGCATGCAACTCCTCTACTGCCAGCAGGCGATCATCGCGCCACAGCACATCACCATAGCGACGGTCAGCCGCTTGAGTGAGTGCTCTGGGCGCCGAGCCATCGAGCGCCTGGGTATAGACCTGTTGATCGGCCTCGTTGACGAACACCAGCCCATCGCCACCCAGGCAGAAGCTGCCGCCGCCGTACTCGTAGACCCGGCTGCGCACGCTGAAACCCTCTGGAGTCAGGCAGTGGGCCTGTTGATTGCGCCAGTGCCATAGCCGGCACGCGCCATCGGCGGGGCGAAACTCGTTCCAGAACAAACCAGCGGCGCCGACCTTGAGGTCAGCGAAATCGGTACCGGCCGCTACGGCCTGGGCGGCGCTGAAGTCAGCCGCGGACGATGACACGTGAGTTGCGCTCATTGCGGAAAGTCAGCTCTTCAATGGCCAATTGGGCGTGCTCGGCGTCTTCGCGTGCCTTGAGGATGATGCCGTGATCAGGCGACTTGGCGCACACCGGGTCGGCGTTGCTGGCATCCCCTGTGAGCATGAAGGCTTGGCAGCGGCAGCCGCCGAAGTCCTTTTCCTTTTCATCGCACGAGCGGCACGGTTCGGGCATCCAGTCGTAGCCGCGAAAGCGGTTGAAACCGAACGAGTCGTACCAGATGTGCCTGAGGTCATGATCGCGCACGTTGGGGAACTGCACCGGCAATTGGCGCGCGCCGTGACAGGGCAGGGCGGTGCCGTCCGGGGTGACGGTGAGGAAGATGCTCCCCCAGCCGTTCATGCAGCCCTTGGGGCGTTCTTCGTAGTAATCGGGGGTGACGAAGATCAGCTTGCACGGGTTGCCGGCAGCCTTGAGCTGGTCGCGGTATTGATTGGTGATGCGCTCGGCCCGCTCCAGCTGCGCGCGCGTTGGCAGCAGGCCAACCCGGTTGAGGTGGGCCCAGCCGTAGAACTGGCAGGTGGCGAGCTCGACGAAGTCGGCCTCCAGGGCGATGCACAGCTCGATGATGCGGTCGATCTTGTCGATGTTATGCCGATGGGTGACGAAGTTGAGCACCATCGGGTAGCCGTGGGCTTTGACTGCCCGGGCCATCTCCAGCTTTTGCGCGAAGGCCTTCTTCGAGCCGGCGAGCAGGTTGTTCACCTGTTCGTCGCTGGCCTGGAAACTGATCTGGATATGGTCCAGCCCGGCTTTCTTGAAGTCAGCGATGCGCTGCTCGGTCAGGCCGATGCCGGAGGTGATCAGGTTGGTGTAGTAGCCCAGGCGCCGCGCCTCGCCGATCAGTTCGGCCAGATCCTGGCGCACCAGCGGCTCACCGCCGGAAAAGCCCAGCTGAGCGGCGCCCATTTCGCGCGCCTCGGCCATCACCTTGAACCACTGCTCGGTGCTCAGCTCCTGGCCTTGGGCAGCGAAGTCCAGGGGGTTGGAGCAGTACGGGCATTGCAGCGGGCAGCGGTAGGTCAGCTCGGCCAGCAGCCACAGCGGCAAGCCGACGGGCGGTTTCGCCGGCACCTCAGGCGAGGACGATCCAGTGTTCGGCACGGGCCACCTCCATGAACTGCTCGATGTCATCGGCGACTTCGGGCACGTCGGGGAACTGCTGCGAAAGCTCGGCGATGATCGCCGCCACATCCCGCTGGCCATCGATCAGCCCGCCGATCAGCGCGGCGCTTTCGTTGAGCTTGATCATGCCCTCGGGGTATAGCAGGACATGGCCTTTTTGCGCCGGCTCGTACTGATAACGATAGCCAGGGCGCCAGTTGGGAACCAGTTGGCGATTGAAGCTCATAGGGCAATCCCCTTGTGCCAGACCCGCTCGCGGGTGACGGAGTGATAAGGCGGACGGTGCAGTTCGTAGGCCATGCTCATGGCATCGAGCATGCTCCAGAGGATATCCAGCTTGAACTGCAGGATCTCCAGCATGCGCTCCTGACCCTCGCGGGTGGTGTAGTGCTGCAAGGTGATCGCCAAGCCGTGCTCGACATCGCGGCGCGCCTGGCCCAGGCGCGTGCGGAAGTACTCGTAGCCGGCAGGATCGATCCACGGGTAGTGCTGTGGCCAGCTGTCCAGCCGTGACTGGTGGATCTGCGGGGCGAACAGCTCGGTCAGCGAGCTGCTGGCCGCTTCCTGCCAGCTGGCGCGGCGGGCAAAGTTGACATAGGCGTCGACGGCGAAGCGCACGCCCGGCAGCACCAGCTCCTGGGAGCGCAACTGATCTGGGTCGAGCCCGACTGCCTGGCCTAGTCGCAGCCAGGCCTCGATGCCACCGTCTTCACCCGGGGCGCCGTCGTGGTCGAGCAGGCGCTGGATCCACTCGCGGCGTACTTCGCGGTCTGGGCAGTTGGCCAGGATCGCCGCATCCTTCATCGGGATGTTGACCTGGTAGTAGAAGCGATTGGCCACCCAGCCCTGGATCTGCTCGCGGCTGGCGCGGCCTTCATACATCGCCACGTGGTAGGGGTGATGAATGTGGTAGAAGGCGCCCTTGGCGCGCAGGGCCTGCTCGAACTCGGCAGGGGACATCGGCGTTGCGTCGCTCATCAGGGCCTCCTACAGCTCGATGCTCATGCCGTCGAAGGCGACTTCCACGCCCCGGCGGACCACCTCGGCCCGCTCGGGCGAGTTTTCATCGAGAATCGGGTTGGTGTTGTTGATGTGGATAAGTACCTTGCGCTGGCGGGCGAAGTCATCGAGCACCTCGAGCATGCCGCCGGGGCCGTTTTGCGCCAGGTGGCCCATCTCGCGACCGGTGCGCGTGCCGACACCGCGGCGCTGCATTTCATCATCCTCCCACAGCGTGCCGTCGACCAGCAGGCAGTCGGCGCCGTGCATCATCTCCAGCAGCTTGGCGTCGACCTGGCCCAGCCCCGGGGCGTAGAACAGCTTGCCGCCGGTGCGCAGGTCTTCGACCAGCAGGCCGAGGTTGTCGCCTGGGTGCGGGTCGAAGCGGTGCGGCGAGTAGGGCGGGGCGGCGCTGCGTAGCGGGAACGGGGTGAACTTGAGGTTGGGGCAGGCGTCGATGACGAAGCTGCCTTCGAGCTCGATGCGGTTCCACACCAGGCCGCCGTTCCAGTGGCTGAGCATGTTGAACAGCGGGAAGCCGGTGGTCAGGTCCTGGTGGACCATGTCGGTGCACCAGACCTGATGCGGGCAACCTTCGCGCAGGCTGAGCAGGCCGGTGGTGTGGTCGATCTGGCTGTCGAGCAGGACGATCGCGTTGATCCCGGTGTCGCGCAGGGCGCGCGCCGGTTGCATCGGGGCGAAGGCTTGCAACTGGGCACGGATGTCCGGCGAGGCGTTGCACAGGATCCAGTGCTCGCCGTCATCGGACAGGGCAATCGATGACTGGGTGCGCGCCGTGGCACGCAACGAGCCGTCACGAAAACCCTTGCAGTTGACGCAGTTGCAGTTCCACTGGGGGAATCCGCCACCGGCGGCGGAGCCGAGAATCTGGATGTACATGGCTGCTCTCTATCCGAACTAGCGGAAAAACCTGTAGTGAAAAAACGCGAACGCCCCGGCGGACCGAGGCGTCGAACCGCAAGCAGGGCTTAGCGGTTGGCGAAGTACATGGTCACTTCGAAGCCGATACGCAGGTCAGTGTAAGCAGGTTTGGTCCACATGGGATTACTCCTTCCGGATGGGTCTGGGGGTTGTCAGCTACTTATTTGGTGCCGCCTTGCGCAGGAGGTTCCATTGGCTGGGATTGCGCTATCTTACAAGAAAAATTTGTACCGAAAGGTTAATTCTTTGAAAAGCGCCCTTGCACCTCAGGTAACAATCGACCTGCACTTAGTGCCACTGCGCGCTCGGCGCCGCAGCGTTGGCCAGGCACAACCAGCCGTGCTCGGCCGCAAGTAGCGCTTGGCGCAACTCATCCAGTTGCGCTTGAGTGGTGCTGAGAATAGACCTGCGGATTGCACAAAGCTCGTGCGCTTCTGTCGCCAGATAGGTCTGCCATGCCCAGTGCGCGACATCGGCGTTGGGCATGGCAGTTTCTGCGAAACTGTCGGCCAGGGCCTGCTGCGCAGGGCCATCGAGCTTCACCTCTTGATTCAGCAGTGCTAGCAGGTGCTCGAGTATCTGCGTTGGCTTGGCGTGGGGCGATTGCACGCCGAACAGCAGCCCGCCGACCCCATCGATCTGACGAAAGGCACTGAATACGGCATAACCCAGCTGCAACTCGACGCGCAGACGCTGGTACACCGGGCCTTGCAGCAATTGCCCAAGCAGTCGTCCAACACCTTGCAAGGCAGCGGGCAACGGGCAGAACAGCAGCAATGCGTGTTCAGTCCCGGCAACCTCGACCGGCACCCAACGCCGGCCACGCACGCCTCCGGTAGGCGCGGACGCAGGGCGGCCCCAGGATGTGTGCTGCAACACCGCGCCCAAGGCCGCCTGCTCAACAACGCCAAACCCTACTGCCAAACCCTGCCACTGCGCCGAATGCCAAATCTGTTCGAGCATGGCCTGATTCGGTGCACAGGCGGGTATCGGCTCCGGCTGCGCTAGCGTCAAGGCATCAGGCAGTCGCTTGAGCAGGGCCCTGATCGGTATCAAGGCGGGCTCATCCGGGCCTGGCGCTTGCCAGCTGCTTTGAGGTGGGCGGTGCAACACCTGCAACGCCTCGCCAACGGTTCTAATCACCGCCGCTGGCAGCCCGGCGCAGCGCAGTTGCCAGTAGCGTTGACTGACGCTGAAATCCAGCTGCACAGATGCGCGCTCGGCGCGTTCCGTCAAAGGCCGCAAGGCGTGTTCGAGTACTGCATGCAAGCGTGTTCGCAACGGCGAGACGATCTGCCAGCGCAGGTACAGCGCTGCGAATTGGCGATCGCTTGGCAGACTGTCACTGACGCTCAGGCCTTCAGGCAGAGGCGCGCTGGCGGCGGGAAGTTCGTCTTGCAGGAGTGGATCGGCGCCCGGCAGTTGCCAGTCTGCGTGGCTGTGCAAGGGCAGGCTATCGAGTAGTGCGGCGAAGGCTTTCAGGCCTTGCCCATCGAGTGCCTGGAAAGCGCGGCCGGTGCTGTCTCGGCGTGCCAGTTCCAGGGCACCGGCGGCTTGTTCTCGGCTGCGTTGCAAGTCAGTGAATGCTTCATTCAATGGCTGCGTGTCTGCTTCGCGGATGAACTTCAACCAGCCATTGAGTAAGGCTCGCACCTCATCCTGATCCGCGTCCTCGCTTAGGTGCAGACGCACATGCCAGAGCAATTGACCGGCGAAGGCGTGCAGGGTGTCGACTTTGCATGCCTGTAACCAGCCGCGCTTACGCAGCTGCGCTAGCCAGCCGCCCTCCCGACTATCGCTCAGGCAGGCGAGTAATAGCTCAAGTGCGGGTTCCGCGCCTACAGGCAGATTCTGGTGAGCAAACAGCAGGTCCATTTGGCCTGAGCTGGCACGCGGCTGTCGCAGAGGCCCATTGAGCAAGGGTGGCGGCAGGGCTTGGGCGACCCGCTGGCCGCTGGCAAATATGCTGCCGAACTGCCGGCCGAGCGCTTCCAGCTCATCCAGCGGCTGCGGGCCGCTCAGGCTCAAGACAATCTGGCCAGCCTGATAGAAGGTCGCGTGAAAATCGCTGAGTGCCTGCTGAAAGGCCGGATCCTGCAAGGCCAGGCTATGCCGGTTGCCTGCGTGGAAACCACTAAGGGGATGCTGCGCAGACACTGCCTGGAGCAGGGCGAATTGCTGCTGAGCTTCAGGGTTGCGTGACCAGGCAATGAACTCGGCATGGATCACCTCGCGCTCACGGCGCTGGCGATCAATGCTCAGGTCGGGCTCGGCCAGCATCTGGCACAGACGCTCCAGGCCGCCAGACAGTGCAGCGGGCGGCACCTCGAAGAAGAAGTCGGTAGTGCGCTCGCGGGTACTGGCGTTGACCTGGCCGCTGACACTCTGAACGTAGCGCATCAAGCCGTCTTGCAGCGCAAAGCGGGCGGTGCCGAGGAAGAACAAGTGTTCGAGAAAGTGCGCCAAACCAGGCCATCGTGAAGGTGCGTCATGGCTGCCCGCATGCACCCGCACCGCAGCGGCCGCGCGCTTGAGGCGCGGGGCGTGGCGCAGGGTCAGCTGCAGGCCGTTGGTGAGGTTGAGGTGGCGGGTGGCGTCAGGCATGAGGGCTCCGGTGGCGAAGCATCATGCTAGCGCATATCCATGTCATTGATCAGCAGAGGGCCGGGAGCGAGGCCCTGTGGGAGCTGGCGCAGCCTGCGATGGGCAGGGTGATTTCCCATTCAGCCCTGTCGAGGCAGATGCAACTCCCGACGCAACTCTGTCAGGTAGGGAAACGCCTCGCGTCCCTGCACCACTCGCTCGCGCTCCAGATCCGCCAGCAGCTGGCACTCATCGCGCCCGGCCATCGCCAGCAAGCTGCCATCGGGGCCAATGATGCTGCTCTGTCCACAGTAGTGGATTTCATCCTCGGCACCGCAGTAGTTGGCGTACACCAGATAGCACTGGTTCTCCTGCGCACGCGAACGCACGGTCACCTGGCAGACGAAATCGTAAGGCGTCATGTTGGCTGTCGGCACCAGGATCAATTCGGCGCCTTCGAGCGCCAAGCGCCGGGCATTCTCCGGAAACTCGATGTCGTAGCAGATCAGCATGCCGATCTTCCAGCCGTCGAGCTCGACCACCGGAAAATGATCCGCACCGGGGCTGAACATGGTCCGATCCAGCTCACCGAACAGGTGAGTCTTGCGGTAGTTGCACAGGCTGCTGCCATGGGCGTTGATCAACTGCACGCTGTTGTAGATCGCGCCGTCTTCGCCGCGCTCTGGGTAGCCATAGGCGATGGCGATGCGATGGGCCTGGGCGATCTCGACCACGGCCATGGCCGATGGGCCGTCATCGGCCTCAGCCAGGCGTTCGACGTGCTCGCTGCCGATGTTGTAGCCGGTCAGGAACATCTCCGGGCACACCAGCAACTGCGCGCCGCGAGCTGCTGCCAGTTGCGCCTGGTGTTGCAGGCGCTGTAGGTTGCCGGGCACGTCCAGTGGTCTGGGAGGCCCCTGGAACAGAGCGATGCGCATGCTGCCTCCTTGTCTCAGTCGGCCAGGGCGATCGGCCCGATTTCATCGAACACGTCGCCAGGGCCGGGGTTGTCCGCGTGGGTCTTGCCACCAAAGTGATTCATGATACCCCACACGGCATTGAGCGAGGTCTGCACCGCGCCTTCCACCCAGGCCGGGGTCCACGACACGTCGTCGCCGGCAATGAAAATGCCACGCTGCTCGACTGGCATCTGCGCCTGCATGAAGTGCGCGTACATCCGCTGGTTGTAGCGATAGTGGCCCGGCAGCGCGCCTTTGAACGCACCGAGGAAGTGCGGGTCGGCTTCCCAGGAAATGGTGATAGGGTCGCCGATGATATGCCCAGCGATATCGGTTTTCGGGTAGATCTTTTTCAATGCATCGAGTGCCAGTTGCACGCGTTTTTCCACCGGGTGCGGGAGCATCTTCAGCGCATCGCTCATCCACGCATAGGACAGGCAGATCACCCCTGGTTTATCGTCGCCGTTATCGAACAGGTAGGTACCACGGGTCAGCCGGTCGGTGAGGGTCATGCTCATCAGGTCGCGACCGGTTTCTGGGTCTTTGTCTTTCCAGAACGGCCGGTCGACCATGACGAAGGTTTTCGACGACTGCATGTAGCGGGTGCGGTCCAGGGCCATCCACATCTTCTGCGAGAACAACGACTCTTCACAGTCGATCTGGGTGGTCAGCAGCCAACTCTGGCAGGTCGTCAGCACCGCCGCGTAATGGCGGCAGTCGCCCCAGTTGTCGGTGACTGCCAGGCGGCCGTCGCTGGCGCGGGCAATGCGCTTGACGCCGGTGCGCGGTGCACCGCCGTGCAGCGAGCTCAGGCTGGTACCTTCAGGCCAGTGCGCACAACGCTCCGGCACATGGCGCCAGATGCCCTGCGGCACTTGCTCGACGCCGCCGACCACCAGGTGTTGGTGGTCGTCGCAATTGGTCATCACCACACGGAAGATTTCCAGCATCGAGTTGGGGAAGTCCGAGTCCCAACCACCGGTGCCGAAGCCCACCTGGCCGAACACTTCGCGGTGCTGGAAACTCAGTTTGGCGAAGGCTTTGGAGGTGGCGACGAAGTCGTAGAAAGTGCGGTCGTCCCACAGCGGCACCAGGGTGTTCCACAGTTCTTTCAAGCGAGGCACGTCGCGGTCACGGATGGCCTGCTGGATGTCACCGAAGCGCGCACCGCTTTCCAGGGCGTCGGCCCAGGCATCGGCAACTTCCTGGAACAGGGCCGGCAAGTCGGCGGCTTTTTCCGCGTAGTAGGTCTGGCCTTCCAGATCGATTACCGTGCTGCGTGAGGCAGGGGTGAGCGGGTTGGGGAAGGGTTTGGTTTCCAGGCCCAGCTTGTCGACGTAGTGGTAGAACGCCGTGGACGATACCGGAAAGCGCATTCCGCCCAGCTCGGCGATGATCCCGTCGGTGCCGTTGAAGGCCTGCGAGCGCAGCCGCCCACCCATCTTCGACGCCTCGTAGACCACCGGTTTGAGGCCCAGCTTCATCAGCTCGTAGGCCGCCACCAGCCCGGCGATGCCGGCGCCCACGATCGCCACTTCTTCACCATGACGCGCGGCCGGGATGCTACCCAGGCCAGCCGGGTGTTCCAGCCAATCATCGAAGGCAAAAGGGAAGTCCGGGCCGAAGATGGTGATCGGCTTTTTACCGTCGGCGGGGTGGCGATTGTTGTTGTTCATGTGATGACCTTGCCAGGGGCTGCGCGAGGGGCGGAGCCTGAGTATAGGAAATGCCTGGAGGTGATTTTAGAGGGGAGGTAGTTCGTAATTAAGACTCAACATGATGTCGATATGATCGATAGGTCGTCATTTAGACGCCGATTTGGTTTTAATGACGAATGTGGGTGATGGTCTTTGGTTGGAGGGTTTACCTCTGGGGGGCAGCTTGCTCTTTGCGATTCGCATTTCTGCTAAAGCTGCGATTCCTTCGTGCAGTTCAGTGAAAATATCTCGTTTCATTGCTACAACCTCGTGTGCAGAGGTCGGCAATGTTAATCACCTGTGCCAATGACGCGTAACGTCAAAATGGCTTCGAAAAATTTCCTGGGGCAGCCGTGCCTATGTGGAGAACCGCACTTAGCTAGGAAGCCTCCTACAGACCACAAAAATGTCAGGACGTATCCTACGCGCGCTATCGCCTCGGTCTGGCTGTGCGGGAAATAGTTCATCGCTACCTTCACGGGATCGCCGTATATCGGTGATCGGGCGTGAGAACCCGTCGGTTATTCGTAGAGGCATGCTGTTATGGCAGCTGTGCATGGGCAGGCTTTGCCTGGCCGGAGTCATTGGCCTCTACGAACGCCGGTTCTCACCCCGTGTACGGCTGCCACCCATTTCCGTGAGAAGGGATGGGTAGTGGTCTCCTTGAATCGGCTATGGAGGCTAACCCTGTGAAAAAGATCGTTCCCGATCCACCCCTCAAACTCAACCCGACCACCGAACAACCTTTCAGCACCTGCGAATCCAGCCATCCGCCAGTGTTCCACGTAAGCTCGGGTATCGACGCCGCTGACGCCTTGGTCCACGCCAGTCTGTTGGCCAACGGTATCCGCCAGATCGCCGATGATTACGCCCAACACCATGCTTCGGAATCACACAGCGGCCTGATCTGGACGATCCATCATTCGGCCGAGGCGATCAAAGCCCTGACTGACGCGGTGCTCGACGCGATGGAGCGTTGATGCCCAGGCGCAATTAGTCAGCCCGGCTGCCCGCGGTCCACTTTGCTGCTGAGGATGATCGAGGTGGTGGTTTTCTCCACGCCCTCAAGGCTGCCGATCTGATCGAGCAGTTGGTCCAGTTGCTCGGGAGAATCGCTGTGCAGCCACGCCACATAGTCGAACTCGCCGCTCACCGCGCAAAGTTGCTGCACCTGGCCCATGGCGCTCATGCGCCGCACCACATCCTTGCCCGATCGCGGCTGCACCTTGATCCCGACATAGGCCTGCAGACCACCGCCTATCAGGCGCTGGCCCAAGCGCACGCCATAACCGGTTATAACCTTGCTCTTCTCCAGTCGCGCCAGGCGCGAATTGACCGTGGTGCGGGCAATGCCCAGGTGGCGAGCGAGGGTGGCGACGCTTTCACGGGCGTTGATTTGTAGTAGCGCGATGAGCTGGCGGTCGATTTCATCGAGGGCGATTTGACGGGAGTCTGGCATGACGGCTCTCTGTTCAGAAGGCCATAGACTAGTCAGCCCTTTGCACCTAGAGCAAGGCGGTTGAACAGCGCTTATTGCGCATGGGTTGGCCTATCCAACGAGCAAAGATGGTTTCAGGTCTAAGCTCAGGGAGTAGGCCTGTTTGCCACGCAGGTCTTTGCCAGGGAAATCGTCGCAATGTTGCAGGCGTCACAGATGGAGTAGAACGACAACGGCAGGCCTGAAGTTAAGCAATAAAGTGAGCAGGTCGGCTGGAGCAAACCGTGGCCCGAGGCGCCTTAGCGTCGGTGAAGATTCACCTGTTCGAGAGATGGAAGGGATGACCAAACACAAGGACCTGAGCCGTCTGCAGATCGACGGCGTTTTCTGCATCAGCCTCAAGGAACGCAGCGACCGTCGCGAGTTATTGCAACGAGAGTTTGCTGCAAGTGGGCTGGATATCGAGTTCATGCTGGTGGATCGCGACCAATACAGCCCCGAGCGCGGCTGTTTCGACTCTCACATGAAATGCGCCAGAGCGGCGCTCGACCGCGGCTACCGGCGCATCCTGATTCTTGAAGACGACGCCACCCTGCTTACCTTCGACCCGATCCAGGTCGAGCAGATCAACAGGTTTTTCCAGCGCCGCGACCCTGAGCTGTTCTACCTCGGCGCCAACCTGGGCAAGGTCTGGCTAACCTGGACCCGCGGCATAGCCCGCGTACGCGCCAGGGGCACCCACGCCTACATCCTCTCTGCCCGTGGCTGCCAGCGTCTGCTTGAAGAGGCGCCGTTCAATAACGTCGCTATCGACCGGGTGCTGTCCAAACGCTTCAAAGCCTATATGGCCTTCCCCATGCTCAGCCAGCAGCAGCCTGAAGAAATCGCCTCCAGCGACATCATTGCGGTGCGCTGTCTGGATGGGAAATACCCCGATGCGGCGTACTGGCGGGATAACTGGCGCCGCCAGTACAGCCAAGCACTGCGCAACTTTGGCAAGACGCTGTTGTTGCGCGATCTTTAACGTAGGCGCTGGTGCCGTGAGCCGATTAGATGCGTTATTCGGCTCACGCGAGGCTCTTGAACAGCAAATACGATAAAGCCGCGCAAATGCGCGGCTTTGTCGTTTGTTTGGTGGGCCCACACGGACTCGAACCGTGGACCAAAGGATTATGAGTCACAGAATGACACCCCGAGGCCTTATAAGTCTAGGCTAGGGACTGTCAGGGTACAACAGGGCTAAGCCCTTGTTAATACGGAGTTTTTGCTAGGTTAGGCAAATTAGGTAAGGCTGGGGACTGTACCGCCAACGTACCTTTAACGTGTAGGTGTCTGGCGATCAAGCGGGCTTGCCTGCAGCTACCTCCAAACGTAACGTACCGCTGAAGGACATTTCAGGAGCTGAAAATGACAGACCGACAGACACCTGGAATTCCTGATGGCCCGAGGCTCGTGTACCACTCATGCTTTGCAACAGTGCTCAAAGCAGTGGACGCCCGATATGACGTTCGCGGCTACATCCTGGCCCAGATGGTCAGGGTATGCCTCGAGAATCGCGCTAGGGTGCCTCTAACACAGCGTGCTTATTACGAGCGTTATGCTCAAAAGGAAGCCATAGAGTTTATGGAGCTTTTCACTGCCAGTCTCTTATTCGGCGCTGCTGGGCGATTTTCTCCCTACGAGTACCTCTATTCAAAACCGACGCTTGGAAGCGAGTGATTCCAGTGGAAGCAAGGTGCGCAGATGAGCAATATGCAGAGAGCTACCGAAGCCTTGCGCGCGTCCAAGAAGGTTGTTTTTTTCACGGGTGCCGGCATCTCCGCAGAAAGCGGAATACCTACGTTCCGCGACAAATTGACGGGACTTTGGACAAAGCACGACCCTGAGCGTCTCGAAACAGCGGCTGCCTTTCGAGAAAACCCAGCTCTCATATGGAGCTGGTATCTATGGCGACGACACCAGGTTGGACAAGCAAAACCCAATGCGGCCCATCTTGCCATTCCCCTGCTAAGCAATGCCGGGTGGGAGGTATCCGTCGTCACCCAGAACATTGATGACTTGCATGAACGCTCTGGCTCCAGTCAGGTTGTTCATCTTCATGGCAGTCTGATGGACGTCAAGTGCTTCGCCTGCCACCGACCCGGGAAGCTAACGCCAGCCCAGCTGGGGATTCCTGAAGAAGGACAATTGATCGAGCCGCCTCGTTGTGTCCGATGCAATGGAAAACTTCGTCCTGGACTGGTCTGGTTCCGGGAGAAGCTACCGGAGGGCGCGTGGCGGTCAGCGGTACGACTCGTGAAAAACTGTGACTTGCTGATTTCAGTTGGTACCTCCGGCGTCGTCATGCCGGCTGCTGATATTCCGAACATGGCCCTCGCTGCCGGGGCTACCGTGATCCATGTAAATCTTGAAGACGTTGGATTGGACGCGGCAGACGAAATAATGCTGACTGGAGCCGCCGGGGTGTTATTACCCGCCTTGCTTCGAGCGTTAGGGGTTGGTGCTCCATTGCCGCCTGACGGGTTTACCTAATCGGAGAAATGCCCATGAGCAAGCCAGTGCGCACGACTGTGAAGTGCCAGGATCCGGGTGATGGCAGCGGCGACCTTATTATTGACCTTCCCCAAGATGTTCTAATAGCCCTGAACGTGGGGCTTGGTGATTTGCTGAGTGTCGAGCTGGTTAATGGCGCGATAGAGCTGAGACCGATTCGAGCTGCTGCTGGCCCGTCTCATAAGAAAGGATGACGCTGTTATTGTTGAGTGGATATCGGCCCTCCGTAATACCAGGGATCTGAAAGCGCAATTTCCTCATCTCCCCCCGAGATCACCATACTCAGCACCGCTTCGAGCGTCTCAGCCACCGTTTCCCAGTATGCGGCCTGGGCTTTACACTTATGAGTGTTGGGTGATTCCTCCCTTTCGGCCTTCAGCGCTGCTCTGGCATACATCGACGAATTTCTGGATGCGGTCTCATAGCCGGCCAGCAAGCGACGATTCTCAGGTGTGTCGGGCCATTCTTGATTTCGCTCAAAATCGGCCCTGCAGGCAGCATGAGTGAATCCTTCCAAGGAGATCGTTGGCATAACTCCTCCTTCCGTGGACTTTAAATTGAGGGTAGCCCGCAGGTCCCTCTATCAAGAAAAGTACACCCGGGCAGTAGTGCCAGCGCCACTGGTCGCAGGTGTTATGGGATGAGTGGGCGGCTACCAACCACGATCGAAGCTTCTCTGCATATCGATGAGCCTATCCCTCAAAGCGGCAGCTACTGAGACCGGGATCCAGGTGGCCAATAGCCATTCCATGCTTGGGGCGACGTTACTTAAGACATTTCCAAGCTTCGGGGACCATTTTTGCTGTTTTTGACCCAAGCAGGGGTTTCGAACACACCTCTAATTCCCGCAAAGCACCCCTACATCACCCCAAACACCCCCTGTAGCCCTCAAAAATGCCTGAATTAGCCCGATCATGACCCCTCCCAGAGCGTAATAGATTCTCGCTCTATTGATACAGGGGTGCTTGGAACCTACCCATAAGCCACCTCTAAACTGCCCAAAATCCCCCTGTCATTTCCCAATGGGGCACCCTAAAAGCACTGGTTGCAGCAATGAGGCAAAATCACTATCCGTTTGCACCATAGCCAGCTTAACGGTGCAAAAAAGGTAAGCGTCCGGTGAACTCACCTTCCGAACTCCCTCTTTAAGGACGGTGGTGTCCGCGTATTTTTAAGCGGACGCGATCACCCTTATCGCCAGGATCTCCATGCGCCAACGAAGCTCTTATCCGAAACCTTTCAAAGCCCAGGTCGTTCAGGTAGGCCTGCAGCCTGGCGCAACGATGTCCAGTGTTGCCATCAACCGTGTCCAGTGTCGACTGGATGCCGCTACCGCTGCTGTGGCCGGATTCGGTTCGCGCGGAGTGGATAGTTAGGGAGATCAATGGCGACCACGAGTCAATGATGGCAAAATGACGCCTTTGTTTTGGCACTTCGGTTCCTCTTGCCCACTCACAGGACACTGGGAAAACGTAACCTCCTCACTCCAACTGACGATGAAAGGCGAGTCATTTGCGGGCACGGAGCGAATGCGCCAGAGCTAGCCTCACCAGCCTTCATACTCTCACTAATAGTTTGGAACTGTTATGCCACCATATGGAATTATTACCCTGTTGTGCGCAGGCGTAATCGCACTCATCGTCCTGATAGCACTGCACTTCGTTAAATCTACGGGTGGGCGTGTAGGCATCATACTTGGGGGGCTGCTCACTTCCATCCTCGCGGCAGTGCTGGTTGAAGCCCATGGTTCGAGCCAACATTTCTGGTACGATTTCGGCGATCACATCCTCGGCCACCTTTTTGTTGCCGTAGCTGGTTACGTGGGTTCGGTACTGATCATCGGCGGCGCTGCCTGGCTTCTTGGCAAGCTAGGCAAGTGGGATCATGCAGTTGGTACTCACTTGCTTGGCTTGCTTGGCTTGATGAGTTTTTTCTATCCCCTCATCCCCATAGGCACCGTAGCTATTGCTATTCGCTGGGCGCTCAATGCTAAAGACCCAAAGAAAGTATGGGCTTGCAAGCAAGCATTCACTCTACAGGCGTTTTTCAACGTTATCTTTCTCGCCGACCTTCTTGTACTGTCTATGACCGGCTATTTTGCTGTGGTCATAGCCCACTCGATTGTCCTGATTGCGTTGATTGTATTGACGATCATGGGCATCTTGGGCGCCAAGAAGAACTGGGCCTACTCCTATCCCGGGCTGGGTTCTTTGTTGGGAACTCCCCCGGTAGTCGATTCACCTCAAATTGATGTGCCGGTGGCACAAGCTCCGTCGACGGTTTGATTGCCGGGTTGCGTGAGCAGGGGGCAGGTCGCCCTGACCCCATCGCTGACGGGCCGGACCCACAGGTCCGTGTGAGTTCGTATCACCTAGACTGACCCGGTCATAACCCTTAATACGACACGGCAGATTCCCGCTCTGCTGATATAGGGTGCCTGGAACATACCCATTGACTGCTGCGGACTACCTGAATGACAACTGTCCACATTCCATGAAATGTGGACAGTAGATTTGTCGAGAATTCACAATAGTCAAGGTATCCGTCCGGCCAACACACCTTCCTGACGCCTCCGCTGAAGGTGTGTTGGCCGGACGGATACGATGGATGCTGATTTTGCGAGGGTTACTGCGTCCATGATGGTGAGACAGCCTCTTGCTGCCGGCAGGAGCTGGCAGGGGGCAATTTGGGGGTTGAACAGCAGGACAACCCTTGGTCAAGCAGGGAGGGGAGTGGTCATGACGCTATGTTGGCGTCATGACCGGATGGTGCTGGTAAGGTTAGCGGATGGTGATATCGAATTTGTCGGAATAGACCTGGTGGGTTTTAATGTTCACCACGCTCACGCCCGCGATCTTGATGTCGAAAATGTAGTTATCAATCAGAAGCTCACGCTGGTTTTGAATCGTCGCCTGCGAATAATTGGTAGTCATCCGAAGATGCTGGGGAACCGATTCGAGATTGATAGCGAGCCGTAGGTCGTCTCTCTCTTTGGCGAGTTGCTCCGGAGTGATGCGCAAAGAACCGTTGATGCGGGCAATGGGTACCGCCGAAGGTGGTTTGACTGGGGGCAGTACCAGCATTGGCCGCTTCACTTTGATAACGTCCACGCCTGCCTTGGCTCCGTAGCCATTCTGGCCCTCATAGTGATCCATTACCTTGCGGACTTCAGGTAACCACAACCCATAGCATACGGGGGCCATGTAGCTGTAATTCTTGGCGCCAGGGCAATCGCTGGGCAGAAGCATCATCGAGAATTTGATGGCACCTGTTTGCTTATCAAATTCGATGTTGTTCTCGGGAATGGTGGAAATAACTGAGAATAGACTGAGCGCCGAGACGCGCTGCTGGTACGCAGCATCCGTCTCATATTTGCCTTGGCCACCGCCTAGCTCATCGGCGAAATCCAGCAGTTTCGACGAGTCGCCGTAAATCGGAACCTTAGTCGACTCCACGTAAGGTCGTAGCGGCACTACTGCCGTCTCACGTTTTAGGTAGGCCTCGTAAGGTGATGGAGGTTGGGGTGGCAGGGCGCAACCGCCGAGCATCCCTGCCATAACGGACAGCAAGAAAACTTTACGCATCTTTTCCTCTCAGATGAAACAGCAACCGCTGCGCTAAACGTGCAACGGGGACTCATGAACCGTATGGCTCAAACTCTCTATTATCTGCTGGAAAGCTTCAAGCGGGAGAGGGTTGGCGCGAGCTCCTACAGTGCACAGCACAGCGGTCGAGGGCCTCCGTCATTGCAGTGGTATTTCCCAGGGGAGTCGGCCTCAGCGTATGGGGGCGCAAGAAATTCGCTGGTGTAGTAGCGTGGGCAAACGTGTGTAGCTCGGTCCGGTTGCTCTCCCGAGCAAACCGGAATGGCTACCCATGTTGAGCGCCCTGAAGCTCGTTAACAGCAGCGGAAAGCACACAGTCTGGATTTGAGCTCAATTCGTCGCGAGGAAGAGCGCCTCCAAGATAGCTGTTGGAGCTCCCAAACCAGAGAGCCAACACCCAACCTTCCTTGGTAGTACCCAATACAGTGAGTACATCCTTCAAGCCTATAAGCAGCTCACCATTGGGGGAAAATGCGTAGCCCGGATACAGGATCTGGCCATCCTGCTCGATCGAAAAAATACGATTCTCATTCTTCCATTCTTCTAGGACTGATGGGGGGAACGTTGACTGGCTGGAAAAACGCATGGCTAGCTGTTCAGGCGTCAGAAAACCTCCCGTGTCTAGGATTCTGGCCTTGCCCTTAGCGAGGATTTCGCTTTTCCTATCTCGCCTACTTAACGGCATGGCTATCTCTTGGAGAATGATGTCTAGAGCCAGGCATGGTTCACCACAGATATGGAAACAGGAACTCGATCGAGTGTCGGGAGAGGCTTAGAGATACCGGCTTGCGACCGTCCAACGTGATCAAACCCTCTTTTGCCATTTGGCTCAGTAGGCTGCGTGTAGTGCGCTCGCCGACTCCCAACCGAGCCTGAATATCGGCGCGTTGCTGATCGCCTAGGTAGAGCAGCGTCTTGTAGACATCCCGGGCCTCAATACGCAATTCAGGTAATGCTTCACCTTTGCTGTCAGAAAGCGCGCGACGACTCCGCATCTCGAAATATACGTCTATCCGTTCGCTGAGTCTTTCCGGTTCGAGTAGTGTGTTGAAGTACTGCACCTGATCAAATGCCGTCTCGACGAAGAAAGTAGTCCAGCGCAACAGACCACTGTCCGAGAGTTCGCCACGACCATCCAGCTCGCCCTTGCGAGGGTGGTCAGCCGCGTTAAGCATCTCGTAATAGGCGGCGACGTTGCGGGCGAATCCGCGGCTCATTGACCATAGCCCGTATCCACCAAGGCCGGCGGCCTTGAGGTACTGGTCTGTGAATAGCCGGCCGGTCCGACCGTTGCCATCCATGAACGGGTGAATCCACATCAATCGGTGGTGTGAAGCTGCAGCGGCAAAGAAGCGTGAAAGGCCATGAATCCAGTCCAGACGGTACACGCGCTCAAAGTCATTGAGGTGTGAGTGCATCTGCTCGACGGTTGGTGGTATGTGCTGGCCAACGCGAACCCCAATCTCTCGGAATTCACCGGGAACCATACGGATGGTTTCGCCTCGATCGTTGAGCTGAATATCCAGCATTTCGTTGGGTACGCCGTTGTAGAATTCGCGGTGTAAACGAGAGATTGCACCTTTCGTACATACTTCAATCTTGTCGATCGGTTCATCGTTTAGCCGGCGCTGAGCTTCGATGTGGCGCTTAATCTCCTGTAAGTCTTTCGCGCCGTTGAGCTCCTGTAGGGAGTCCTCGGCGCGCAAAATGTCTGCCGGTACTGTTGAGTTTCCCTCGATTTTATTGCTGTAGTACGAATTAACTACCCGCAGGAGATTCATCATAGGCACGCGCAATGGGCCAGGAATCTTCGCGTGAAGAGCCGCATCGAGCCGCATGATTTGGACGACCTGGTCCTGCAGCTCCTCTGGGGCTTTGTCTTGACGAATGAACGGTGTAAATGCCATTTGCCGGTTGGCTCCCTCGTCTATAGCCCTTTTTAAAAGGGGTTTTAGAAGATTTCTCAATTAATTTTGCCGGTTCGATTGCCGTAATCGTACCATCTCGAGCTCAAGCCAGCGCTAATGGCAGATGACCGGTGATGGACACAGGATGAGATGTAGCTGCTACTGGTACCGGCTGCTCATGAGTCATAGGTCAGCCTGTCGCAGCGCAGGCAGCAACGAGCGAAGTGAGTACAAATTTCGCGTGGGTGCCGAGAGATAAATTTACGTAAATTCCTGCTACCCATGCTTGAGTGAGTAATCAGTCGATTTGCGGTGGCTCTGAAGGAGCTAGATTAGGAGTCAAGCGCAAGGGCCTCTGTGATGAGCTCGATGTGTATGTGGCTGAGAGCCAGGAGACAAATCCTACGATATTCGCGCATTAATCTATTGCCGCATAAAGCGGATGGAGACGTCCCATGGGCCGGGGAGCGAGGGTATGAGGATGGCAGCTAGATCTAACGTTAAACCCCTAGATTTTGAGCTTGTCAGACTGGTTTCTGGTAGGTGCTGGAGCCTATCGCACCAGATGTTCATGAGTAGGCGTGCCGAGGTCTTGCTCTATGCGGAACAGGTACTGGGCAACCGCCGCCTTTCTGAGAGATGGTTCATAGAGAAGGCCATAGGGCTTGGTCGTTGTTCCCCATGCAGCCTTCTAGAGGAGCCGCGAGGATATGAGCTGGTGATGGAGCATTTGTATCGTATAGAACACGGCGTCTACTGCTGAATGAATAAGCGATGATTTATCTCTTAGGTTGATGTCGCTGGAAAATCACGTGTGATCCATAGGATACGGAAATTGGTGATAAAATACGTTATCAACAATTATTAGAGGGACGTGATCGATGACTTCAAGGGAACCGTTCCAGGTTCGCGATAGCTGGGTCATTGTCGATTCCATGGTGGAGACCTACGCAGAAATTGCGGAAGAGGCTTTCGGCTGTTTTTTATACGAGAAGGGTAATCCGATACCTAAGCCACAATGGCCTAGCGATTCGACTGCCTACGACCAACAGGAAGCCAGGAAAAATGTGGCCGGGCTCAAAACCATCGTGTTTTCTGCGATGGCCCTCGAAGCGGCGGCCTACGAATTTGCGCTCATTCAGCTGGGCGAAACTCTGGCGAAAACGCTGGATAAGCTGGATGTGGTTGGCAAATGGCTCGTCATCCCGCGACTGGTGTGTGGTCGAGCCCTTCGCGAAGATGGTCCGGCCATTAATGGGCTTAAAGGACTGGTAGCGGCACGTAACGCGCTTGTTCATCACAAAACCACAGAATGGGACCGTGCTGGGAAGGCTGAAAAAGCCATGAGGCAGCGGTGGGTATCCTTCGAAGCAGATCAGGTGCCTAATGCATTCAAAACGCTGATTTTGCTCTCGTTGGAATTGAACGCCGTTCTGGAGACCGATGGGCCGCTTCCTCCTTTTGAGAAAGGTTGGATTCACGCCAACTCACGCAATCCGTTTGTAGAGCAGGTTGTGCATCGGTGCCGCGAGGTTCATCGGAATAACTGGGGAGGGGTTTGACGTGACGAGACTTGTCACCCGGCAAGCCCGCCGTTTAACCGCCGCGGAATTCCAGCATCTGGCTGAAGTGCCGGCGGCGGTCGAGTGGTTCGCCAACATCGATAATCCTCGTACGCGTCGTGCCTACCAGGGTGATCTTGCAGACTTCTGCCGCTTCGTTGGCTTAGCCGAAGCTGATGAGTTCCGCGTCGTCACCAGGGCGCATGTCTTAGCCTGGCGTGCTCAGCTCGAGCAGCGTGGACTGGCCGGAGCGACCATCCGTCGCAAGCTAGCCGCGCTGGCCAGCCTTTTCGATCACCTGCTGGAGTGCAATGCTGTCGCCGGTGGCAATCCAGTGCATGGGGTCAAGCGGCCCAGGATTGAAACGAATGAAGGGAAGACACCGGCTCTGGGGGACCACCAGGCGAAAGCGCTGCTGGATGCGCCATCGGCGGACTCGCTCAAGGGGCTACGCGATAGGGCCATTCTCGCTGTTCTGCTGTATCACGGCCTGCGTCGTGAGGAATGTGCGCAGCTGCAGCTGAGCGATCTGCAGGAGCGGAGAGGTATCAAGCACCTGCGGATTTTGGGCAAAGGTGGAAAGCTGCGTTTCTTGCCGCTGCATCCTGTGGCCGCCGAGCGAATCCATGCTTATTTAGAAAAGTCCGGTCATCACTTGCTCGAGCCCCAGGGGCCGCTGTTTGTACCGTTGCGGGGACGCTCAACCGGCACCGGCATTACAGCCAATGGCATCTACACCTTGGTAGGAAAATATGCGAAATGCGCCGGGATCGAGGTCGCGGGTTTGGGTGTGCATGGTCTGCGTGCGACCGCGGCCACAAATGCCCTGGAGCATGAAGCCGACATTGCTAAGGTCCAGGCTTGGCTGGGCCATGCCAATATCAGTACTACCCGGATCTACGACCGCCGTCAGCAGCGGCCAGAAGACTCCCCAACCTTCAAAGTGCGCTACTAGGTGTACCCATAAGCAAGAAAATCGAGGCCGACCCCATATCGTGAAGCCCCTCTTCCCACACCCTACACCCTGCAGCACGGCGAGGACACTGAGCACGCCGAGTACATTCAGCACGCCGAGCACCGAAAACCAAAAATAAAATTATGAAATTCAGTAGGTTGTAAGCATTTTATGAGCGATATCGCGCAATTCGATTGTCTGAGCTAGGCTCATATCATGCATTTGAGTAGCTTGTATCGTTCATTCATGTGCTTGGAGATGCGTGATATTAGCGCTCAATGACGGTTTGCCATCATCAGCCGATGTCGGGAAACTGAGCCCAACAGAAATCGAATGAGGGCTGCAAAATGGCCAACGCAAAACAGTCAGCTAAACGCCGCTTAACCATGGCGGAGCGTGCCCAGCAATTAATGCAGGTGCACTTCCCCGACATGCCTGAATCGTGGAAATGGACGCGCAAAACCCACGATGGTTTTAGCACGATTCCCCGGACGTTGCCGATTGCCATGCAAGTCATCGATGCTGATTCGAAAGGACAGCCTGCCGGCCACGTGCTGTTTTGTCTATGGGCGCGTATGCCCGATCATCCGGTCATCACCATTGAGAATCCCAGCACATTTGCTGCTGAAGCGGGCTTTCTCGGAGAGCGGGCTGTGGATACCTGGCGCCGGCGGATGAAAAAGCTACGAGAGCTGCAGTTCATTACTACCAAGCCAGGCGCGTCAGGTGAATTCCACTACGTGATGCTCACCAACCCAAACGTAGCGGTCGAATGGATGCGCAGCCACGGCAAGGTTCAGGATGGGTTGTATAGCCGCTTCATCGAGCGGCTTCCCGAGATCGGTGCCTTTGGCGATGTTGAGGCAGCACGCACCTATTGGGCGGCACTCAAGGAAGCAGAGAAGGTAGCAGCGGCGGCCGCTGCTGCAGCTTCCACACAAGCGTCGAACACATCCATACCAGCTCCACCGCCGCCAGCGCCATCCACCAAGCCCAAACGTACGGGGAGGTCTAAGGCTAGTGCTTAGGAGAGTCATGGGCATCGAATGCTAATCCACCCACGTCGATGCCCTCAAAATGAAAGCTCCGGACCGGTTGGGGGTCGAGTCTTGACTGGCTGGGGCCGTGGTGGTGCAAGGCTAAGGTAGAGACCTGCAAGGGGAGGCCGTATGCGGATCGCCAGGAGAAGAGTCATGGGCATCGAGTGCTAATCCACCCACCTCGATGCCCTCAAAATAAAAGTCCCGGACCGGCTGAGGGTCGAGTCTTGACTAGTTGGGGCTGTGGTGGTGCAAGGCTAAGGTGATTACCTGCAAGGGGAGGCCGTATGCGGATCGCCAGGAGAAGAGTCATGGGCATCGAGTGCTAATCCACCACCTCGATGCCCTCAAAATGAAAGCCCCGGACCGGCTGAGGGTCGAGTCTTGACCGGCTGGGGCCGTGGTGGTGTAAGGCTAAGGCGAAGACCTGATTAGAGGAGGCCGTATGCGGATCGCCAGGAGAAGAGTCATGGGCATCGAGTGCTGATCCACCCACCTCGGTGCCCTCAGAATGAAAAGCCCTGGACCAGCTGAGGGTCGAGTCTTGACTGGTCAGGGCTATGGTGGTGCAAGGCCGGGGTGCTAGACCTCGCGAGGAGTCTAGCACCCCTTCATCTTTTTACAGCAAAGGATCGACGTTCAGAGTCGTACGCAGTGCTCCAGAGTAATGCTTGGCGCATTTTCCGTGGCCTGGTGTTCCTAGGATGTCCAGTCAGCGATCGGAGGTGAGCCTGACCGCGATAGAACAGCGAACCGTCGTTCATTGATGTCTCAGCTTGCTGATGAATTTACTTGTTTGGATCAAACTGCTGCCATGAGCCAGGCATGCCTGTGCCGAGTCCGCAATTCAGGCACTCCAAACCTTTCTCATCAACCGAGCGGTTGAAGGCAAATGTCTTTCCTTTGAGGTCCGTAAGCAGAAGCTTTTCACCTTTTCTTTCTGCTACCCAGGTTTGTTCGCTTAGGATCAGTTTGCGAAAGGGGTCGACCTTAACCACTGTGGCTTTATTGCCCTTCACGTCGATCGCTACCAGTGGCCCAATTACGCCTTCCATAGCTCGATAGCTACCCTCAAAAGCATTGCCGCAACCGCTTAGCCCTACACAGAGGCCGAAGAGGCAACCTAGTTTTCCTAACATCACGCTATCTCCAGGGACATGATCTCGCCGCTCATTCTCTGTGGTCAGGTTGCGTGGCAGAAGCTCGCTCAGCCCTCGTCAACTGAATTCA
The DNA here is from genome assembly GCF_051129895.1 of Pseudomonas sp. Je.1.5.c. NCBI lineage: Bacteria > Pseudomonadati > Pseudomonadota > Gammaproteobacteria > Pseudomonadales > Pseudomonadaceae > Pseudomonas > Pseudomonas sp. Je.1.5.c. Next base: position 42,369 of record NZ_JBCPSP010000021.1, on the reverse strand, counting down.
TGAGCTGGACATTTAATTGCTCAAGCCCGAGGCCGGTAAGGAAGGCTGCCAGCTTGTCGAGGCTCTTGAATGTGCGCTGGCCACCGCGCTGCAGGCGCAACGACGTCAATTCGGAGCCCAATTGGATACGTAGCGACCACCCTTCGCTGGTACGAAGGGCTGAAATACCTCGAACAAGCCCAGCAGCTAGGTATCGGCGAAGGTCAGCTTCAAAAATTAAGGACATAGGTCACACATCAGAATTGGAGCAGGGGGCAGCCCGTAGGTCTTCCCCCTGTCACCAGCAGCAGAGTTTTTTGGATTTTACCCTTCTACTACTCTGAAGCGCTGCGAGATTGATGATATCGTTTTACCTGAAATCGTCAACAGATAAGTATTGATCAATCAATAATTTCTTTTTGATAGAGCGCGCTGAAACCCCGCAGGAAGATCCGCGACGCTCTCACCTATGCGACTTACATTAGCCATTCCTCCACAATCGCCTTTCGTACAATGGAGCTGCCCTTCCAGCCCCCATAAGCCTTGGGAGAGAGTCGTCTGGTTTCCGTCATCGAATTCGACGGTAATGCTCAGCAAGCTGGACGAATACGTAAAAGGGTAAGAATTTAGGATTCCAAACTTCATGGGATCGTAGGAGTACAGCCTCCCTTGCCCCGAGCTGTCTAACCTAAGCACTTTGTAGCCAGAGCTCACGGTGCTGCTACCGATGTAGTAACCGCTCACATCTGTAGAAGCGAGTTCCAGCACCTTTCCCCAAGGCGTTAACACAAGGGCACAGCCCATCAATACCCAAAAAATTTTCTGACGTTGCTGCAAGGTCAGCTCCTACCAATTAGTACCAAGACAAAAGAAAGGCGACTGTGAGCCCCAAAAACACCCACCAGAACTCATCTCTGAGCCCTTTTTGCTGCCTGCGTTGCGCGTAGATAGCGAGCAGTGTCATCAGCATCAGGAGGGCCAGGTAAAGCTTGTGAGGAGTGAACAACGGGATGTAAGGGGACAGCGCTTCCGCTAGGGGATGCGAAAGGACGATAGAAAAAAGCCATGCCACGACAGCTCGGGAAGAGGTCATTTCATGCTCTCCCAACGTAGGACACCGTCGCTGCGGGTAGCTTATTGATCAAACTTTGCAGCTGTACCTCGTGGATTTCAGCGGCCCGGTCATCGAAGCCGTTTCGCCGATTCAGCTCTGCCGTCACTAGGTACAAGGTCAAAGTGTCCAGTGATGGCGTCTCAAAAAGCCGAATTTCGATTGGAACGAATTCATCCCTTTCATAAGCACCGATCCCGGTCAGCTGCGGAGACAGGAAATACTCGTCCCCACGTATGACCCACACCAATCCCGGCCACGGGGCGAGACCGTCGAACAGATACCTCAGGTCGATGGGGTTATCCCAGGTTTCGCAGCAGGTAGCGGTGAGGTAGTAATCGAATGTAAAGCTCATGGAGGATGCTCTCATACTGGGCGAGCCTGCATCGAATCACGGGGTTTTGTGTGCCAGAACCTCTTTCCCCGAAATGATGTGGCGGTTCTCATGACGGTCTGTCCGAGGGACTGAGGAGCGAACGACGCTTTTCAGCGCGATCGGCCCGAGTCGTGCGATTCTTCTGCTGATCTTCTGATCGACCGGCAGTAGTTGGCCGAGCCAGTCGTTGACCAACTGACTCACGACTCTGGCGAGAAGCCGCCGGCGTGTTGGTTGGCTTACTAGTTGGGGAGCCGCCGGCTGAAGATCCAGGTGATCCTCCAGAGCTCTGTATTTTTTGAATTTTGGCCCGGAGTAGCTCTTGCTTTAAACCAGTGGTCTTGAGTGCAGCCATTTTTGCCAATCCACCTGTTACTGAGCCAACAACAGACGCAGCTATGCTTCCTAGCTGAGTGAAGCTGCTAGCACCGTCGGTCTTTGGCAGCGTTTGAACCCTAAGAATCGCTCCCGCTGCCCAGGTTGCCACCAAGATCACGAAACCTGCACCTCCTGCTAATACTCCTCTCATGCCATCGATATCCAGAGGCGTACCGGAACTGCTAATAGCGGTTGCGGCTTGTAGGAAACTTATTTTGGCCAACTGGCTAGCTACTATATATAGAATGCCCTCGGCGAATAGAAGCGATAAGTAAGTAAATACCAGCAGTCTTATCCAGTAGAGTAGTATCTCTATACCAAAAACACACGCTAATAGAGCCACTAGAGGAAATATATGAATAAGTGCGGCCTGGCCCATCGCTGTTAGATAGACAAACCACGGAAGCTTTGCAGCTAGATCCACTGTCGCGAGGACACCTTTAGTTTCATTGAGTGCACCTACTGCCTCTGAGGAGTTCTCAAGGACTTTTCCTGCAAATTTTGAGCTCTCAGAGCCTGGATAAATTGAGCTTAGGCTTTTATTGACAATGTTCGACCAAGCTCGGACGCCAGCTACAATCGATGGTTCGGCGTTGGGAGCTAAATTAGAAGGGCGGATACGCTCTCCCACTGCCCGATATCCCTCTTCAGCACCTGCTTGCGCCGCTTGATAAGCTTCATAGCAGTTCTCTGGAACGAAATATCGATTTGTTACATTCGGTGGCTCTGATAACAATGCTGGGTCAGCTAGTGATCCATTTTCTACCTTCCAAGGGTTAAGGTAGCCAGTAGGTTCATCAACACCTCCTGATAATCGCGATTTCCATCCTGCTTCGCTAGGTAATAAATACCTATTTCCGGTAACCCACTTGTCTTTATTAAATTTTTGAAGCGCGGCTTTGCCAGCCTCTCTACGATCGCCCGCTTTATATGTATCAATTAGCGCCATTGCTTGTCGTATTTGAGGGAACCATGAAAAATTCAGACCAGCTAGCTTGTCGGCAGTGGAACTGCTGAATATTGAGACTTGAGAATCTGGAACCCCAAGTGCACCGCCGCCTCGTAAACCGACAGCTTGCCATGTCGTATCAGGGACTTGAGCTGAGTCATTAGGGCCTGGTTCGCAGTTTTGCTTATAGTCCTTCATGAGCTTCGCTAAATCGCTTCCCATAAACGGGCTGATTTCGCGCTCTGTAAGATCGGCGATCATCAGTGCAGATTGTCCATTATCTTTTGTTCGATAAACTTGAACGAGCTTCTCATAGGTTGGGAGAACAATTTCTAGCGCGAATGATTGGCCTTTTGTCATCTCTATGCTAGCGCGGCCAGGAAAGGTCACGGTCTGCTTTTGCAATGCAATAAACACGAAGAGCGACGTGATGAAAACCCCTACTGGTATGCTGGTAGGCTTACCGCGGACCAAATTCCAAAGGATCCAGGTTAACGAAAGATAAGGTACCGAGCGCGCGAGCTGGCGGACACTCTCTGCCAGTTCCGCATGTTTTGCGCCCATTGATAGAAGCGAAGAAATCATCGCATCTAAGCCGCTTTGGAATAGCCATCCAAAATTGCCGACATCCCCCATAAGTCAAACCTCGGTAGTGGAATGGTCTTTTTTAGGTATAACCGTAACTATTGCAGTCACGCCGGCAATGAAAAACACTCCTGCCCACGCTAGGCCGTGCTCCGCATAAGCGTAGTTTTCTAGGACAGTGAACCCTACAACCAAAATGACCAGTGTCGCCAGTCTCGTTCTACTAATCTCAGAATTGAACACCTTCACTCAAGCTTCCTTAGGTTGTAAACGAATCAAGCTCCACTTTGCAGCAAAGGAAATAAACCGCAAGCCAAAACACCCCATCGGATTTCACCGACCTTTGCCAGCTAGCTCACCGCTCGATATCCGTTCAGCTTAGGCTGAACGTGCAGCGCTCTACGCGCTGCAGCGTGCGAAGCACGCGGCTCTGTCAGGGTGATTCGCTTCGCTCAACACTCCAGACAGAGCCGCGTTCCGCGGTCAAGTGCAAAATCGAAGTGACAATCCATAAACGGTGTTGACCCTCATGTCTCAAGCTAGCAATATCGAACTGCACCCCGAGCTTGCCACGCAAACTCAGCTCACAGAGAGGCCGCTATTTCGTGCTTCTTCTAATGGATTGCATTTCAATTCTAAGTGAGTGGTGCGGGGCGACGCGGCAGCTATTGCTGCCCCTTGCCTCGCCTACCAGACATTGATGTCGCTAATGCGTCTGATGCTGTCTGGTAAACCTTGATCTGACTGGCCAAGGATTCAAGGTGTTCCACCGGCTAGGCGCTGAACCTGCTTCGATTCAGCGCTTGAGGATCTACTGTCTAACTCTGACATGAAAATTGAGTTGTACCAGGCGCGTAAACCTGGCAAAGGATTTTCCTTTCGAACTCTGTCGGTTAGACAGCGAAGCAACAGTGAGAGTGCGTAAGCGCATCGGCACGGTGGTATATCCATCTGATGCCTGATAAGTCCGACACTGAAAAACAGGGGCTAGGTATCCATTGGATATCGGAACCACGGCTGAGAATTTTGAGCGCCCCTTTTGGGTTGCAGCTGAAATTCAATGGCTTAAAGTGGTTGCTGTAACTTACAGCAAGGCACTTCATCTATGCGTAGTAAAATTGCAAGCTATAGCGCAGAAATTCTTTCGTTGCGCATTCAGCGCTATACCCTATCAATGATTCAGCTCTGGCTTATGGAGAAATACCAGGTAAGAGCCTCCATGGCCACTATTGCCAGGTCTTATAAGCGTTCTCTTGCAGCAAACCTTGAGCACTCAAGATCCGTCTCGGGAAGTGATTACGCCCGCCATAAGAAGGAAGTGTCCTTGAGGTTGCAGTGTCGGTCATATTCACGCAATTTGGACCGATATAAGGGGCTAATCCAGTACTACTATTTCGAGTCCAAACTGAAGCCGAGAGAAATACTAGTCGAGTTGAAGTCGCAGGGAGTTGAAACCTCCCTTAGCTCGGTTTACAGAATTATCAAGGTGATTCGTGAGCAAGAAAGTCAAGCCAAACTCTACCAAGGCGCAGAGAACATTTGCAAAAGGAGCCAGTCAAGCAAAGGGACTAAGCAAAGCGATGTTCAACTCCGGGCGTATCTCCGGGCTGGGAACTTCCCTAAGCTATGAGAGTAGCTTGAAGCTTGCAGCCGACTGGTTTCGTATCACGGGTAGGGGGGCACTTCATCAATTAACTCCAAGAGCTGCAAAGGCGTATCTTTATGAACGTGCGAAAGCTGTAGGGCAGAAAACATTGGATCGTGATCGCCAAGCCCTCCAGGCAGTTTTGAGGCAGAATGGTACGTTCAGCGATAAGCAACGATTGGCGGTCATTAAGGCGGAAAAGCAGCAGCAATTGAAAAGCCGTAATTATACGGCTGAACAAGTGGGGCGTATTCTCGCACACCAGTCTGATCGTAATGCGTTTAGCACCGAGCTTGTAGCCGCAGCAGGGTTGAGAGCCCATGAACTATTGACTATTAGGTTGGCCATTGAGCGCCCTATGGATGATCGGCCAGCGGCTCAAGAAAAATTTAGAGAGGGGATTCGGTACACGGTGATCGGCAAGGGCGGGCTTATTAGGGAGGTCAGTGTGCCTGAGCATCTTGCGAAGCGTTTAGAAAGCCTGCGGCTTCAAGTGCCGGTCGATCGTAAGGACCGGAAAATACACTACAAGTCTTACTATGATCTTGCAGGTGGACAGAGCTGGTCGCAATCGTTCTCCTGTGCAAGTCAGGCAGCGCTGGGGTTTAGCAATGGTGCCCATGGGTTACGGCACACTTACGCGCAGGAGCGTCACCGGGAGGTTCAAGCCCTGGTTGGAAACTCCAACATTGCGCGAGTTGTCGTTTCCCAAGAGCTAGGCCATTTCCGGCCTGAAATTACTGATACTTACCTACGTTGACCAAGCTGGCGTGGAGCAGCTTTCAGCACCTAGTCATGTAGCCTGTGGATAACTGCAACGGGGTTCACCCGACGAAAGAGAAAGGTTTTAGTGTTTTTAGAGTAGTTTTAGGCAGTGATTTATCGGTTTTCTCCAGTGTTTTCAGTGGGTTATGCGAAACTGCAATTCCTAATAGACGGTTTCGGGTTCCTAACAGACGGTCACGAGTTCCTAATAGACGGTGATTCTTCGTGCCAAGGATTCCTAATAGACGGTTTGACCAAGCAATTGACGCCGCCCGTATAGCGCCTCTGTGATCAAGGCGGCGCAGAGTCGTGACCTCATTGGTCATTCCCCAGATAGCGGCGTGTCATCACCAGTTGAGGCCCACTCTTCCCGGCTACTTCTTGGATGGAGTACTCCGGTAAGCTGTCGCTTTCGATGAGGCATCTCAAAGTGTGAAAGAATTTGCTTTGCGTCCCGGAGCTTCCGCTGTGCTCATAAAGCAATTGAAACGACCATTTCGCAGAGTTTGAGCCCGCGGCACGACGAGCCTGCCGATAGATGAATCTAGCGATGCCTGACTTGAGCAGAAAATAATCTGGATGGACCTTAAGCACCTGTGGGCGCCTGCTATTCACAACCTCGTTATACAACCAGTCAGGTGCCTCGATCTCCACTGATTGGATCTTTTGAGTGTCTGTTCGAGAAACCACTTCGTAGCGGGCAATTAGCCCCTGGCCGCTTACCTTGAGAAATTTGCCTTTTTTGCGAACCCTTTTGATCGTGGTGCTCTGCAGACGATCCAATGCTGCCTCCACCTCGACAGCTTGACGGCTACCGTTGCCTCGGCGAGTAATTCGAAGAATTTGGCTGATCTTTGCTCGAAAAACCTTACCTGGCTTCTCTCCCGACCCCTCTCTGTATCTATCCGTGGCATCCATCAGATGCGACACCATCACGAGCACGATGTCGTAGTCCCATACCGTAGCCATGCCATATGCCCCTGCAGAAACCTCTACGTAGCCGTCAGGAAGTTCGTACTTCAGGATCGCTCCGACGCGCGTCTGCTTTTTTGAAAGGCGGTAAAGGGCTATGTGCATAAAGGTTTGGCAGTCGCGAGCACTTTTGTAGTCCAGCGCTGGATTGCACAAATCTACTGATTCAACCTCCGCTACTGATTCAACTTCCTTTGTCATTGGCTTCGTTTCAGTAAGCAGATTCGCAGCTGACGAATGGCCCACGTCATCAGCTTGCTGCAGTGGGCAGTCGCTCTGTTCAGCTTCCAGGGGCGAGCATGTTGCTGCAGGTTTTTTCCGCCGGGCTAGCTGGCTCAACCTCTCAATGCGCTTCGTCAATGTGTTTTCGATTGATCCGACGGTATCCACATGGCTTAACGGAACAAAATCTACTCTGGAGTCGAACGGCATCATTCACCCCCTACCAGTAGCCCTGCTACGTCGGAAGCGCGGAAATAGACAAGTCGACCGAGACGGAGCTTCATTGCGTGCAGCGATGCAGCGAAAACACTCTCAGAAGGATGGGATAGGGTGTAATCCAGCCCTTTTTCGCTACGGTGAAGAAGCTCGGCGAGCTGTTTCTTCGTGAGGAGGGGGCCATATCGGTCTAGGAGCTGCTTCTCAATGTGATTTAGGTTGGCAGTCATTTCGACATCCTTTCGTGTCGGCTAATAACCTAAATAGTGAGAAGGCACTGCCCCAAAATCGGAGTTTTTGCGAGTCTAGAGCCAAATAAATTTGGGGCTTCTTAGAAAGCTCTGAAGGGGTGCAGTGCGCGGACAGCTTTGCTGTCTGTACGAGTTGCCATTTCACCCCCGGAGCTTGTGGGAGATAAGCGACCTAAGCACGCTGTTCCATGTGAAGGCCGTGCCACGATGGCTACGGCCTGATGATCAGGTGGGATGAGGAACGTGAGGTGGATCGGTGGAGGTTGATCAAGGCTAAGGAAGTTTTCGCATGCGAAAACTTTTTGAGCCAATTGGCCGGCTAGCTAATCCATCTCATCCAGCTTACCCACGAGGTCTTCCGCTCTGAGATGTGTATAGCGCTTTAGCATCTGCATAGATTTATGGCCGCTGATCGCAGAGACTTCCTGGTCGGATAGGCCTCCCTCGACTAGGCGGCTCACTGCCTCATGACGAAGATCGTGGAAACGCAGGTCGGCCATGCCCAACTTTTTCTTTAGCTCTCCCCATACCTTGGTAAAAGCATAGGGTCTACGCTTCCCATCTTTCCCCGGCTCACCAAAAAAGACTAGGGCGCAGCCTGATGGTCTTACTCCGTTTTCCAGCGCTGCACGGAATGCGTGAGTCGCTCTCTTATTGAGAGGGACGGTGCGGGCAGATTCATTTTTTGTGTCAGCTAGGCGAACGACCCGCTTGGCGAGATCGACCTGGTTCAGGCGTAGTGAGGTTATCTCGCCAGAGCGCATGCTGGTCTCAAGTGCAATACGTGCAATCCAACCGAGCATAGGATTACTGTGCGCGTCGACGGCCTTGAAAAGCGCAGCCTCCTCGTCTTTAGAGAGGCGGCGGTCCCTGCCTTCGCCTGGGCTTGGCTTCCGCACGTTCATGACTGGGTTGAAGGTCAGGCCCACTCCCCATTCCTTGATCGCAGTCGAGTAGAGATGACTGAGTAAGGCGAGCTCGAGCCGAATGGTGTTATTGCTGATTTTTGCTGCGATGCGCTTGTCTCGATAGCCAGCGATAATTTCACTCGAAAGCGCGGCTAGAGAATATTTGCCCAGATCTGCGATCAGCGATTTCGATTTGCTGATCTCGCCTCGTTGGGTGGTGGCTTTCTTCGTAGGAGTGACTTCTGCGAGATACCGCTTGAGAGCCATCTCGAGCGTCATCCGCTCGGAACCGCTTCGTTGGATGTAGACCCCGCGAACCATTTCGTCTTCGGTTCGCCGTGACCAGTCTTCAGCGTCACGCTTGGTTCGGAAGGTTTTCGAAGCTGTAGGCCATCCGGTTTTACGGATTACCGCTTTCCAGGTACCGGAAGAGGTTTTTACGAGAGTTGCCATGCTGTTCTCCGAAGGACATCGGTACAGACTGTACCGAAACTGTACCTCGGAGGCATTCCAAAACACCCTCTCGAAACTGCAGCAGCGCTGCAGCCCTTGAATTACATGGTGGGCCCACACGGACTCGAACCGTGGACCAAAGGATTATGAGTCCTCTGCTCTAACCAACTGAGCTATAGGCCCCAGAAGGTGCCGGGATTATAGCGAGGGATTTGAATGGGTGCCATCCGAAAGATCCGATAGTGCTATACGAAGAAAGGTTTCGGCGAACTTCTCTGGCGGTAGCGGCAGGCTGACGATGTAGCCCTGGATTTGCTCGCAACCTTCGGCTGCAAGGAAGTACTGCTGGGCTTGGTTCTCCACGCCTTCGGCAATGATGGTCAACTGCATGCTGCGGCCCAGGGCAATGATGGCGCGGGCGATTGCGGCGTCGTGGGGGTCTTCCGGCAGGCCGCGGATGAAGGACTGGTCGATCTTGAGGATATCCAGGGGCAAGCGCTTGAGGTAACTGAGCGAGGAGTAGCCGGTACCGAAGTCGTCGATTGCCAATTGCACACCCAGTTGCTTGAGCTGATGCAGCACGCTCAGGGCTTCTTCGGCCTGGCTCATGATGAAGTTTTCGGTGATTTCCAGTTGCAAGTCTCCCGCTTGCAGCTGATAGGTCTTGAGCAGGCTTTCAATGCGCTTGGCCAGGTTTGGCTGACGCAACTGCGCACCGGCCAGGTTGATCGACAGGGGGCCGAAGGGCTGGTAGGTGGTCTTCCAATCGTGCATCTGCCGGCAGGCTTGTTCCAGCACCCAGTCGCCAAGCTGGAGGATGGTGCCATTCTCTTCGGCCAGGTGAATGAAGTGCTCGGGCGGGACTTCGCCCAGGGTCGGGTGGCTCCAACGGATCAACGCTTCGGCACCCACCAGGTTCTGGGTCTTGAGGCTGAACTTGGGTTGGTAATACAGGCTGAGCTCGTTGCGTTCGATGGCCCGGCGCAGTTCGTGCTCCAGGGCAATGCGTTCACTGGCCTGGGCGGTGAGATCGCGGGTGTAGGCTTCGACCCGGTTGCGGCCTTTGGCTTTTGAGCGGTACATGGCGGCATCGGCATTGCGGATCAGGCTGGCGACGTCGCTGCCATCTTGCGGATAGAGGCTGATGCCGATGCTGGCGCTGGTGAAAAACTCATGTTCGCCGGCCTGGAAGGGGGCGTGGAAGCAGGCCAGCAACTTGTTGGCAATGCTGCTGGCGTCACTGGGTTTGTGCAGGCCAGGTAGAAGAATGATGAACTCGTCGCCGCCCAGGCGGGCCACGGTGTCGACATCGCGTACTTGTTCCTTGAGGCGCTGGGCAATGCCTTTGAGCAGCAGATCGCCAACCGGGTGACCGAGGCTGTCGTTGATGTGCTTGAAGCGGTCCAGGTCAAGGAACAGCACTGCCCCCTGGCGGTTGGAGATCTGCGCGCAGGTGAGGGCGGCCTGCAAGCGGTTCTCGAACAGGGCGCGGTTGGGCAGGCCGGTCAGGGGGTCGTGGTGGGCTTGGTAGTCGAGCTTGGCTTGAGCATGCTTGAGGCTGGAGATATCGGCAAAGACGGCAACGAAATGGGTTATTTCCCTGTCGCTATTGCGTACCGCGCTGATGGTCAGCCAGCTGGGGTAGAGCTCGCTGTTCTTGCGCTTGTTCTGGATCTCGCCTTGCCAGTGGCCTTCAGCTGTCAGCTGGTGCCACATCGCTGCGTAGAAGGCGCTGTCGTGCTGGCCTGAGGCAAGCAGGCGGGGTGTCTGGCCCAGGGCTTCGATCTCGCTGTAGCCGGTAATCTCGCTGAAGGCGCGGTTGACCGCGCTGATGCGCTGGTCGGTATCGGTGATCAACACGCCTTCGGCGGTGTTCTCGAACACCGTGGCTGCCAGCTGCAGTTTCTCCTGCATCAGGTGCCGTTCGGTGATGTCGCGGGCGATGGTCAGCATGCAGTCGATGCCGCCAATCGGCAGGGGCCGCGCAGACAGCTCGCACAGGCGGATCTGACCGTCGCTGCGGCGGATATGGCAGCTGAAGTCGCGTACGAAGCCATCACGCTGGAGCTGGTCGACCATGCGCTTGCGCTCGTTGAGGTCGACCCAGATGCCCAGGTCCAGCGAGGTTTGGTCAATGGCTGGGTTGAGGTCGTAGCCGGTCAGGCGGCAGAAGCCTTCGTTGACCTCGATCAGCAGGCCATCGCTCTGGCGCGACAGCAAAAGACCGTCCGGCGAGGCGTGGAAGGCTTTGGCAAATTTTTCTTCGGAGGTTTGCAGCTGTTGCTGGGTCTCTTTCAACTGGCTGATGTCGCGCACTGCCACCACCAGGGCGGGAATGCCGTCCAAATCAAAGGTCTCGGCCGAGGTCAGGCCGGTGAACAATTGGCCGTTGCTTCGGCGGAAACTCATTTCCAGGTTGCGAATGCCGCCGCGATGCAGGCGTTCAAGCAAGGCCGGACCGCTGCCACTAACGCCCCACAAGCCAAGCTCGGTCGCCGTGCGGCCGACGACTTCGCTGGGGCTCAAGCCGATTTGCTCCTCGAAGGCCTCATTGACCTCAAGCAGGCAGCCATCGCTGTGCCTGGCGATCAGCAGGATGTCAGGGCATTGCTGGAATACCGAAGCGAACTTCTGCTCCGACAGGCGCAGGGCATCTTCGGTGTGTTTGGCCTCGCTGATGTCGATCATCAAGCCGCGCATCAGCGGTCGGTGGCCGTGTTCGATCATGCTGACGATGTTGCGCACCCACAGGGTATGGCCATCGGCGCGGATCACCCGGTAATCGAGGCTGTGATCACGTCCTGCTGCGGTCTCGCTTTCGCAGTAGGCCTGCGCCCATAGCGCGTCCTCAGGGTGCAGGATGCTGCGCCAAAAGCCAGGCTTGAGCCACTCGTTGGTGGCAAAACCGAGTAGGTCTTCGGCATGCGGAGACACATAGCTGTACGTGAAGTCGTTGGCATCTGCTTCCCAGGCGATCGCTGACAGGCTCTCTACCAGGCTGCGGTAGTGATATTCGCTGCTGCGCAGTTCTTGCTCCAGGGCGATGCGCCGCGAGATTTCCGAACTCAGGCGGCGGTTGACGCGGATCATCGCAGCGAGGATCGCTACCAGCAGCAGTACGCCCGGCAGGCCATACAGGAGCATGTCGTGCCAGAAGCTTCTCTGGTCGACCACGTTACCTACCCAGCGCTGCTGGATGTGGCTGATTTCCGCACTGCTCATGTCGGCCAGGACCTTGTCCAGAATGCCGACCAATTGCTTGTTCTCGCGAGGCACAGCCATGGCCAATTGATAGCGATAGGGCGTTTCACCGCTGACGTACAAGCCATCGAGCTTGAGCTGGCGCAAGCTCCAGATGCTTGAAGCGAGATCCCCGACCACCGCGTCGACTTCATCGGTGGCTAGCGCTTGCAGGGCCGAGCTGACATTGGGCAGGGCCACCAGGTTGAGGTCGGGGTGATGAGTGCGCAGTAGTTCGTGGGGGGCGTAGTCTTGCACCACGGCGATTTTCAGGCCGTACAGGTCCTTGAGGGTACGCGGTTGCGGGCCGCCTTCATGGGCGAGGATGACAATCGGGAAGTCCAGGTACGGGCGGGTGAACGACAGGTAATTCTGCCGTTCCGGAGTCGACATGATGCCGGGCAGCAGGTCGAGCTGGTTATGCCGCGCCTGCTCCAGGACCTGGCTCCAATTGGTGGGCTCGATCGGCTTGAGCGTCACACCCAGGCGCTCCTGGATCAGGGCGATGTAATCGGCGGCCAATCCCTGGTAGTGACCCTCCTGATCGCGGAATTCGAACGGGGGCCAGGAAGCGTCGACACCCAGCCGCAGCTGTGGGTGTTCGCTGAGCCAGGCTTTCTCTTCGTCGGTCAGGGTAAGGGCGCCGGCCGTTGCGCTCCAAATGGACAGGATCAGCAACAGAATGGCCGGCATTTTCGGCATGGCTGCCTCTCGGTCAGATGGTCTGAATTCGAGTGTAGACGGGCATCGTGCGGGCAGTGGCGGGGGAGGTGATTTAAGTTTGATCGCGCTTGCAGTGTTGCGCCCAAGAAAAACCCCGGCCTGGGCCGGGGTTCGTCATCACTCGTCGAGGAAGGAGCGCAGATGCTCGCTTCGGGTCGGATGGCGCAGCTTGCGCAGCGCCTTGGCTTCAATCTGACGGATCCGCTCACGGGTCACGTCGAACTGTTTGCCGACCTCTTCGAGGGTGTGGTCGGTGTTCATGTCGATACCGAAACGCATGCGCAGCACTTTGGCTTCGCGTGCAGTCAGGCCGCCGAGCACGTCACGGGTGGCTTCCTTGAGGCTTTCGACCGTGGCTACATCGATCGGGGACTGCATGGTCGAGTCCTCGATGAAGTCGCCCAGGTGCGAATCTTCATCATCACCAATCGGCGTCTCCATGGAGATTGGCTCTTTGGCGATTTTGAGCACCTTGCGGATCTTGTCCTCAGGCATCTCCATGCGCTCACCGAGCTCTTCCGGGGTCGGTTCGCGACCCATTTCCTGCAACATCTGGCGGGAAATACGGTTAAGCTTGTTGATCGTCTCGATCATGTGCACCGGGATACGGATGGTGCGCGCCTGGTCGGCGATCGAGCGGGTGATCGCCTGGCGAATCCACCAGGTGGCATAGGTCGAGAACTTGTAGCCGCGACGGTATTCGAACTTGTCCACCGCCTTCATCAGGCCGATGTTGCCTTCCTGGATCAGGTCGAGGAACTGCAGGCCGCGGTTGGTGTACTTCTTGGCGATCGAGATCACCAGACGCAGGTTGGCCTCGACCATTTCCTTTTTCGCGCGACGGGCCTTGGCCTCGCCGATCGACATGCGACGGTTGATTTCCTTGATCTCGGCGACGGTCAGGCCAGTCTCGGTTTCAAGGTCGACCAGCTTCTGCTGGCAGGCAACGATCGCGTCGTTCTTCTCGCCCAGCGCGGCGGCCCACTTGGTGCTGCGCTTGGAGAGGTCACCGCTCCAGGTCTGGTCGACTTCGTTGCCTGGGAACAGGCGCAGGAAGTCGGCACGCGGCATGCGAGCGTCACGAACACACAGTTGCATGATCGCGCGCTCTTGCTGACGCAGGCGATCCAGGGCACCACGAACGCGCTCGACGAGCACTTCGAACTGCTTGGGCACCAGCTTGATCGGCATGAACAGATCAGCCAGGGCCTGCATGGCACCGATGCTTTCGGCATGGGTACGGCCGTGCTTTTTCAGCGCCTTGAGGGTGATGACGAGCTGGTCGGAAACCGCGCCGAAACGCTGGGCAGCAATGACCGGATCGGGACCGCTTTCGGCCTCTTCCTCTTCGTCATCGCCGTCCTTTTCCTCTTCCTCGTCGTCGGCCTCTTCCTTCGCAGCAGCGGCCTTGGCGCCAGGAATCGGCACTTCTTCGGTCGGTGCGGCGATATTGTCATCAGGGTCGATGTAACCACTGAGAACGTCGGACAGGCGGCCACCTTCGGTGGTGACGCGGTCGTATTCGCTAAGGATGTAGTCGACAGTACCCGGGAAGTGAGCGATAGCGCCCATGACTTCACGGATGCCTTCCTCGATACGCTTGGCGATTTCGATCTCGCCTTCGCGGGTCAGCAGCTCGACAGTACCCATTTCACGCATGTACATGCGCACCGGGTCGGTCGTGCGGCCGATATCGGTCTCAACGGCGGCCAACGCTGCGGCGGCCTCTTCGGCTGCGGCTTCGTCAGTGTCGGCTTCCGCCAACAACAGGGCATCCGCATCCGGAGCAGTCTCGAATACGTTGATCCCCATGTCGTTGATCATGCGGATGATGTCTTCCACCTGTTCAGGATCTGAAATATCCTCAGGCAGGTGGTCGTTGACCTCCGCGTAAGTCAGGTAACCCTGCTCACGACCGCGGGTGATCAACTCTTTGATACGAGATTGCTGTTGCGCTTTTCCGGACATAACACCCTATCCACTGAAGGTCTTGGCGGGCAAAAAACAAGCCGAGGATTATACCCGAGCTAGGACCTCACGCGCCAGATGAGGTCGGGTTTTGTGCGGGAACATTGCGGCTCAGCAGGGCTAAAAGCTGAGATTTTTCCTCTGTGCTCAACTCACTTTGACGTGCTTTGCGCATCAGATGTTCCAGGCTGCGCTCGCGTTGGCGGGCGGATAAACTAGTAATGGTGTCGAAAAACTGTTGTTCAAGGTTGTCGGCATCGATCAACCATTCCTTTTCTGCCAAGGCGCGCAGCAGGCGGCCTTGGTCAGTGCCGTGCCAGCGTGCAATCAGCTGCATTGAGCTTAGCTTAGGATTCTTCTGCGCGGCTTCGATCAGGGCCACCAGCAACTGGTTGTAAACATGTTCCTCGTCGGCGAAATGGCTGGCGTCTTCCACTTTGCCGGCCAGCAGCGGGTAGTGCAGTAGCGTGCGCAGGGCCGATAACATCGGCGGTTCGACCGGTGCCGGCACCCGTGGCGGCGCGTCGCGTTGGCCGTCGCGTTGCCAGGGTTTGCCACCCTTCTTGTCCCAGGGTTTGTTGTCCCACTGTTTCTTGCCGGTGCCCTGTTTGGGCGTCCATGGCCGCTGTTCCTGATGGCTTTGATGAGCTACGCCATAGTCGGGCTGATGCTGATCGCCGTAGTCCGGGGTGTAGCTGGCCATGGCGTCGTAGTCGTAGCCAGGGTCGTAGTCCGGCACGCTGGGCGCTGGTGCGCTTTGTGCCAATTGCTCCATCTGCTGCGGATCGAGCCCGGTGATTTCCCGCAGGCGATTGCGCATCAGCTGGCGCAGGTTGGCGCCGGGGATTTTTTCGATCAACGGCGCGGCCAGAGTGGCCATGTGCGCCTTGCCTTCGAGCGAACGCGGGTCGGCTTCGTTGCTCAATTGCTCGAAGAAGTAGTCGGCCAGCGGTTGCGCGTGCTGGTTGATGCGGGCCTGGAAGGCGTCAGTGCCTTCGGCGCGTACCAGGGTGTCTGGGTCTTCCCCCTCGGGCAGGAACAGGAAGCGTGCACGGCGCCCGTCCTGGAGGCTCGACAGGGTCGACTCCAGGGCGCGCCAGGCCGCCTTGCGCCCAGCCTGGTCGCCGTCAAAACAGAACAGCACGCTCGGCACCACCCGGAACAGTCGCTTGAGGTGTTCTTCGCTGGTCGCCGTGCCTAGTGTCGCCACCGCGTTGCGCAAGCCTTGCTGGGCCAGGGCGATGACGTCCATATAGCCTTCGACGACGATGATCTCATCGAGGCTGCGGTTGTGCTTGCGTGCCTCGAACAGGCCGTACAGCTCCTGGCCCTTGTGGAACACCGGGGTTTCCGGCGAGTTCAGGTACTTGGGCTTGTCGTCGCCCAGCACCCGACCGCCGAAGGCGATCACGCGGCCGCGGCTGTCGCGGATCGGGAACATCACCCGGTCGCGGAAGCGGTCGTAGCGCTTGCCGCTCTCGGCGTTCTCGATCAGCAAGCCGGCGTCGATCATCACCTTTTGCTGCAAGCTGTCGGCGCCCAGGTGCTTCATCAGGTTGTCCCAACCTGGCGGGGCGAAACCCAGGCCGAAGTCGCGGGCAATCTCACCTGAAAGGCCGCGGCCTTTGAGGTAATCCACCGCTGCCTTGCGGGTCTGATGGCTGCGCAGTGCCTGACGGTAGAACTCGGCAGCGGCTTCCAGCAGCGGATAAAGGGGCGAATCGGTCGGCTGGCGTGGCTTGTGCCCACGCCGGCCTTCTTCGCGCGGCACTTCCATGCCCGCGCCGCGGGCCAGTTCCTCGACTGCCTGGGGGAAATCCAGGTTGTCGTGGTCCATGACGAAGCCCAACGCGTTGCCGCCGGCGCCGCAGCCAAAGCAGTAGTAGAACTGCTTGTCGGGGCTGACGGTGAAGGAGGGCGTCTTTTCCTTATGGAACGGGCAGCAGGCGGAGTAGTTCTTGCCGGTCTTTTTCAGTTGGACGCGCGAACTCACCACGTCGACGATGTCGGTGCGGTTGAGAAGGTCGTCAATGAAAGTCTGGGGAATCAGCCCGGCCATAACAGTCTCGTCATCTGGCAACTGGCAAGTCTAATCGCTAACGCAAGTATGCGGGAGAGAGTGCAGCGGTACGGGAAAAGCGAGGGAGGTGTGCTCGTCGCCAGCCACAAGGGCTCGCCAGACAGGGACGGCACGACTGGTCTAGGACCAGCTCTGACGTGTTAAAGCAGCTTGCTCTACTGCAAGTCGCAGAGAGCGCCTCAAGCTGACGCCTAAGGTTTGAAACAACCGCTGCCATCGGCCCGGCGGTTAGCCGGGCAGGGCAGAAGCTTTGCGTTGAACGTCTGTATTAGTACAGACGAACGGCGCGGCGCTGTTCGCGCTGGACTTTCTTAGCGTGACGCTTAACTGCGGCTGCAGCCTTGCGCTTACGCTCGGAAGTCGGCTTCTCGTAAAACTCGCGGCTACGCACTTCAGCCAGTACACCGGCTTTTTCGCAGGAGCGCTTGAAACGACGCAGAGCTACGTCGAAGGGTTCGTTCTCTTTTACTTTGACGGCTGGCATCCAGGGCTACCTTCATTCGTTACCGGGGTAGACGTACTCCTGACAAAACAAAGATGCGCTGGAGAACGTCGGTTTTCAAGGGTTGCGGATGTTAACGCTTAGCTAGCCGGAATGCAAAGCCTCTGATCGAAAACCGCTGGTCGGCACTGGGCACGGGGACTATCATGCGCGCCTTCGAATTCAGCCTCCACAAGGCACGGACCCATGCTAGTACTGGGATTGGAAACATCCTGCGACGAAACTGGCGTCGCATTATACGACAGTGAACGCGGCCTGCTGGCCGATGCGCTGTTCAGCCAGATCGACCTGCACCGCGCCTATGGCGGCGTTGTGCCCGAGCTCGCCTCGCGTGATCACGTCAAGCGTATGTTGCCGTTGATCCGCCAGGTGCTGGACGAAGCCGGGGCAGTCGCCACCGAGATCGATGCCATCGCCTACACCGCAGGCCCTGGGCTGGTCGGCGCCTTGCTGGTGGGCGCTTCCTGCGCCCAGGCCATGGCGTTTGCCTGGGATATCCCGGCGATCGGCGTGCACCATATGGAAGGCCATCTGCTGGCGCCGATGCTCGAAGAGCAGCCACCGGAGTTTCCGTTCGTCGCTTTGTTGGTGTCCGGTGGTCACACCCAGCTGGTGCGGGTCGATGGCATCGGCCAGTACCAACTGCTGGGGGAGAGCCTGGACGACGCGGCAGGCGAGGCGTTCGACAAGACCGCCAAGCTGATTGGCCTGAATTATCCAGGCGGCCCGGAAATCGCTCGGCTGGCCGAGCAGGGCGTGCCTGGACGCTTTGTCTTCCCTCGGCCGATGACTGATCGCCCTGGCCTTGAATTCAGCTTCAGTGGCCTGAAGACCTTCGCCCTCAATACCTGGCAGAAGTGCCGCGATGCTGGAGACGACAACGAGCAAACCCGTTGCGACGTATCCCTGGCGTTCCAGCAGGCGGTGGTTGAGACTCTGACCATCAAGTGCAAGCGTGCGCTCAAGCAGACTGGCCTCAAGCGCCTGGTCATCGCCGGTGGCGTGAGTGCCAACAAGGCGCTGCGCGAATCGCTGGAAAGCATGCTTGCCGGCATCAAGGGCAACGTCTACTACGCGCGTCCCAGGTTCTGCACCGATAACGGTGCGATGATCGCCTACGCGGGTTGCCAGCGGCTGTTGGCCGGACAGAAACAGGATCTGGCCATCAGTGTTCAGGCACGCTGGCCGATGGAACAGTTGCCGCCGGTTTGAAGCTCGATGCCGCTGACGCGCATGGCTCAGAAATGTCGTTCGCGTCCGGCGAACAGGTCGCGTAGATTGCTGCGATGACGCCAGACGATCAGTATCGTGAGTACGGTCATGGGCAGCAGTGCTTCCGGCTCGCGCCAGGCCAGCAGTGGCAGGGTCAGCGGGGTGGCGATCAACGCGGCGAGCGAGCTGGTGCGGGTCAGGTAGAAGGTCAGGCCCCAGGCGACGATGGCCAGCAGGGCGGCAGGAAAGTACAGCGCCATGAGCATGCCGGCCGCCGTTGCTACGCCTTTACCGCCCTTGAAGCGGAAGTACACCGGAAACAGGTGGCCGATCACCGCGCATAGGCCAATCCAGGCTTGCTGTTGCAAGCCCAAACCGGCCAGGTCGGCCAGCAGTACTGGCAACATGCCCTTGCACAGGTCGCCCAGCAGGGTCAGGATCGCCATTTTGCGACCTGCCAAACGCAGCATGTTGGTCGCCCCGGCATTGCCCGAACCGCTTGAGCGAGGGTCGGGGCTGCCGCTGAGGCGGCTCAGGACGATGGCGAAGGACAGAGAGCCGAGCAGGTAGGCGAGCAGCGCCAATAACCAAAACATGCTAACTATTCCGGGCGAGGACGCCCTGATTCTAACGGCGCCAGTCGCCCTTGTCGTGCTGTGGAGAGAAGTGCTTGGACAGAGTGTTCATCGAAGGCCTGGAAGTCGATACCGTAATCGGTGCTTATGACTGGGAACGGGATATTCGCCAGTGCCTGCGCCTGGACTTGAGCTTCGCCTGGGATAACCGCCCAGCCGCGGCCGGTGACGACCTGAGCCTGGCGCTGGACTACGCCAGTGTGTCGGCGCGGGTTCAGGCGTTTGCCGAGCAGGCGCGCTTCGAGTTGGTCGAGACCTTCGCCGAGCGGCTGGTCGCGGTGCTGATGGACGAGTTCCACATTCCCTGGGTGCGACTGAAGCTGACCAAGCCGGGCGCCGTCCCGGCAGCCCGTGGCGGTGTTGGCGTGGAGATCGAGCGCGGATGTCTGTGAGCACGGTTTACCTAGGGCTGGGCAGTAACATCGAGCGTGAGAAGCACCTGTGCGCTGGGCTCGATGCCTTGGCGGGCTTTCTGCGTGACATGCGCTGCTCGCCGGTATTCGAAAGCCAGGCAGTCGGGATCAAGAGCGGCCCGTTCTTCAACCTGGTGGTGACTGGCCAAACTGACCTGCCGCTGCTGGAGCTGGATCGCCGGCTCAAGTTCATCGAGGCGGAAAATGGCCGCTATGCGCCGGATCGCAAGGGCTTGCCGTTGGATATCGATGTGCTGATGTATGACGATCTGCATGGCACATTCGATGGCCTGGTATTGCCGCGGGCGGAGATTCTGAAGAATGCGTTCGTGCTGTGGCCGTTGTCGCTGATCGCGCCGACATTGCTGCATCCGGGGGCGGGCAAGCGCATGGCGCAGCTGTGGCAGGAGGCGAGCATCGACCAGGTATTGGCGCCAGTGCCGTTTGAATGGCGTGGGTTGCAGCTGACCCGTCCGTGAGCTGAGCTGCAGTTGTTCTGGGCTTGTACTGGCGCTATCGCGGGGCAAGCCCGCTCCCACGTAGTTGCTCCTGCGCGGGCGCTTCCTGCTTATGCTTCAGCGATGACACTAGCGCGGGCGCTTCCTGCGTATGCTTCAGCGATAAGTTGGCGTTGGAGGGGGCGGCGTGGGAGCGGGCTTGCCCCGCGATTGCATTCTCAAGCCTGGGTAAAGCGCTCTAGCGCCGCCAGCCGCTCAGACCTGAGCGCCTCGCCTAACGCCTGCCCGGTCAGGCCTCGTTCCACCAAACTTTTCACATCCACCGCCTTGGCTTCTTGCGCTGCTGCACGTAGGTAGGCGCCCTGTGGATAACCTTGTTCCTGCAGCTGTTGCCGCCCACGAGCAATCATCTCGCACGCCGCGATATAGTCTTCGAAGCGCTGCGGCCTTCGATACACATCAAACTTCTGCAGCAACTCCAGTAGCTTCGATGCGCTGAGCGTGTAGTCCTGTTGGCAATAGCCGTGGCATTCACCCACGAGCAAGGCCAGCTCCTGGCATTCTCGCGGCGCTTTGAAGCGTTGGTTGATGGCTTTGATCGCTCCACCCAGGTCATGCGTCAAACACGCCCAGCGCACATGCAGGGGCTGCTGATGCAGGGCGGCCTGTTCGAGCACAGCCAAGGTTCGCTGGTCGCTATCCAACAGGGTATCTAGCTCGGGCATCAGCTGTTTTAGCGCAGCACAATCACGCAGCACCTGAATGAATACCTGCGGCTGATCTTCCATCAAGGCGCGCTCGATCTCTTTCCAGCTGCGCTCGGCAGTCAAAGCCTGCAATTCACCCGAATCGCTGATCTGTCGCATCAACTCAAGGGTTTCTTCAGCCACCCTGAAACCCAGCGGGGCATAGCGAGCGGCGAAGCGGGCGACGCGCAGAACCCTGAGAGGATCTTCGGCAAACGCGGGGGAAACGTGGCGCAGTATGCGCTTATCCAGATCGGTCTTGCCGTGGTAGGGATCGCACAGGCTGCCGTGCTCATCCTCGGCCATGGCATTGATGGTCAGGTCGCGGCGGATCAGGTCTTGTTCCAGGGTGACCTCAGGGCTGGCATGGAAGGTAAAACCGCCATAGCCACGCCCGCTCTTGCGCTCGGTGCGCGCCAGCGCATATTCCTCGCCAGTCTTGGGATGAATGAAGACCGGGAAGTCGGCCCCGACCGGGCGATAGCCCAAGGCTTGCATCTGTTCAACAGTGGCACCCACCACCAGCCAGTCGACATCGCTGACAGGACGCCCGAGCAGGCGGTCACGCACCGCGCCGCCAACTTTATAAATCTGCATGTTAAATCTCCCTTGCTGCCCACAGGATAACCTGTCGACAGCAAGGGAGGGGCTTGGCTAGAGGTGATGAACCACGGCCAGGTCCATGCGTCCGTAGTCGCCGGCCTCGCCATGCTCGCCGCGTGGCGGCATGTGATGGGTCTTCATGATCTGGTCGCCCTGTACGGTTTCCAGGTGGATGTCGAAGCCCCACAAACGGTGCAGGTGCTTGAGCACCTCGTCGGTGGAGTCGCCCAGCGGTTTGCGGTTGTGCTGCTGGTGGCGCAGGGTCAGCGAGCGGTCGCCTCGGCGGTCGATGCTCCAGATCTGCACATTGGGTTCGCGATTGCCCAAATTGTATTGCGCAGCCAGCTGTTCGCGGATGACCCGATAACCGGATTCGTCGTGAATCGCAGGCACCAGCAAGTCGTCGCGCTGATCGTCATCGAGGATGCTGAACAGCTTCAGATCGCGGATCACCTTGGGTGACAGGTACTGCAGGATGAAGCTCTCGTCCTTGAAGCTGCTCATGGCGAACTTGATGGTAGAAAGCCAATCACTGCCGGCAATGTCGGGGAACCAGCGGCGATCTTCCTCGGTTGGATGTTCGCAGATGCGGCGAATGTCAGTGTACATGGCAAAGCCCAGGGCATAGGGGTTGATGCCGCTGTAGTACGGGCTGTCGAAGCCGGGTTGGAACACCACGCTGGTATGCGACTGGAGGAACTCCATCATGAAGCCTTCGGTTACCAGGCCCTCGTCGTAGAGGTCGTTCATCAGCGTGTAGTGCCAGAAGGTGGCCCAGCCTTCGTTCATCACCTGGGTCTGGCGCTGTGGATAGAAGTATTGGGCGATCTTGCGCACGATGCGCACTACCTCGCGCTGCCAGGGCTCGAGCAGCGGAGCGTGTTTTTCAATGAAGTAGAGGATGTTCTCCTGCGGTTCGGCGGGGAAGCGCGCATCGTCGCGGTCGCTGCCTTTCTCCGCCCCCTTGGGGATGGTTCGCCACAGGTCGTTGATCTGCTTCTGCAGGTGTTCTTCACGCTCTTTCTGCCGGCGCCGTTCCTCTTCAGCGGAGATCGGGTAAGGCCGCTTGTAGCGGTCTACGCCGTAATTCATCAGGGCATGGCAAGAGTCGATCAGGTCTTCCACGGCATCGATACCGTGGCGCTCTTCGCACTGGGCGATGTACTGCTTGGCGAACACCAGGTAGTCGATGATCGAACTGGCGTCGGTCCAGGTGCGGAACAGGTAATTGCCCTTGAAGAAACTGTTGTGCCCATAGCAGGCATGGGCAATCACCAGTGCCTGCATGCACATGGTGTTCTCTTCCATCAGGTAGGCGATGCACGGATCTGAGTTGATCACGATCTCGTAGGCCAGGCCCATCTGGCCGCGGCTATAGGACTTTTCGGTACTGAGGAATTGCTTGCCGTAGGACCAGTGGTGATAACCCAATGGCATGCCGACGGAGGCGTAGGCATCCATCATCTGCTCGGCGGTAATCACTTCGATCTGGTTGGGGTAGGTGTCCAGCGCGTAACGCTCGGCCAGCCGGCTGATTTCCCGATCGTAGGTCTGGATCAGGTCGAACGTCCACTCGGACCCGGTGGATATGGGTTGGCGTCTCTGTGCTCTGGCGGTCATGTGGCTAACCTGCGCTGGAAGAGTTCACGGAAGACCGGATAGATATCGCCGGCCGAAACCAACTGCTGCTGGGCGAAGGTGTCAGGGAAAGACTCGCCGATGCGCTCGTACTCGTACCACAGCGCTTGGTGTTCGCGTGGGGTGATCTCCACGTAAGTGTAGTACTGCACATGCGGCATGATCTGTTTGGAGAGGATCTCGCGGCAGATCGGTGAGTCGTCGTTCCAGTTATCACCGTCCGATGCTTGCGCCGCGTAGATGTTCCAATCGTTGGTCGGGTAGCGCTCGGCCATGATCTCCTGCATCAATTTCAGCGCGCTGGAGACGATGGTGCCGCCGGTCTCGCGGGAATAGAAGAATTCCTCCTCGTCGACCTCGCGGGCGCTGGTGTGGTGGCGAATGAACACCACTTCGATGCGGTCGTAATTGCGCTTGAGGAACAGGTACAAGAGGATGAAGAAGCGCTTGGCAATGTCCTTGGTGGCTTGGGTCATCGAGCCGGACACGTCCATCAGGCAGAACATCACCGCCTTGGAGCTGGGATTGGGTTGTTTGACCAACAGGTTGTACTTGAGGTCGAAGGTGTCGAGGAACGGCAGGCGGTTGATGCGGGCGCTGAGGCGCTCGATCTCGGCCTCTACGGCTTGAATGTCGGTGAAATTATCAGGCTCTTCGACCTTCAGCCGTGCCAGCTCGGCCTTGGCCTCGCGCAGCAGTGCGCGGCTACTGCCGGTCAGCGCGATGCGCCGGGCATGGGCCGAGCGCAGGGTGCGGATGATATTGATGCGCGAAGGGTTGCCTTCGTTGGCAATCCCGGCGCGCACGGTCTTGAAGGTGTCGGTGCCGGCCAGGTGACGCTTGACCAGGTTGGGCAGCTCCAGGTCTTCGAACATGAATTCGAGGAATTCTTCCTGGGTGATCTGGAAAACGAAGTCGTCCATGCCCTCGCCGGAATTACCGGCCTTGCCACGGCCACCTCCGCCGCCCGCGCCACCTTGAGGGCGGGCGATGTGTTCGCCGGCGGTGAATTCCTTGTTGCCTGGGTGAACGATGGTCTGCTTACCGCCGCGACCATGGTGCAACACCGGCTCGTCGATATCGCGGCCGGGAATGCTGATCTGTTCGCCGTGTTCCATGTCCATGATGGAGCGGCGACTTACGGCCTCTTCGACGGCCTTTTTGATGTGGTCACGGTACCGGCGCAAAAAGCGCTGGCGGTTGACCGTGCTCTTGTTCTTGCCGTTCAGGCGTCGGTCGATAACGTAGCTCATGGTCTCTCCGCTAAAAACAGCTGCAAGCGTCAAGCATCAAGCTGCAAGAAACAGCAGCCCCCACGGCCGCAAGCTGTGGCGCATCGTCTTAACGTTGCGCTGGACAGCCCGCGGCTTGCGGCGTGCAGCTTGCCGCTTTATTGCGATTTCCTGACTCGCAGGTACCATTCCGACAGCAAGCGCACCTGCTTGTCGGTATAGCCACGTTCCACCATCCGGGTAACGAAGTCGTTGTGCTTCTGTTGATCCTCCTTGCTGGCCTTGGCGTTGAAGCTGATGACCGGCAGCAGGTCTTCGGTGTTGGAGAACATTTTCTTCTCGATCACCACCCGCAGCTTCTCGTAGCTCAGCCAGGTCGGGTTCTTGCCATTGTTATTGGCGCGGGCACGCAGGACGAAGTTGACGATCTCGTTGCGGAAATCTTTCGGGTTGCTGATGCCGGCAGGCTTCTCAATCTTCTCCAGCTCCTCGTTGAGGGCGATGCGGTTGAGGATCTCGCCGGTTTCCGGGTCGCGGTATTCCTGGTCCTGGATCCAGAAGTCGGCGTACAGCACGTAGCGGTCGAAGATGTTCTGGCCGTATTCGCTGTAGGACTCCAGGTAAGCGGTCTGGATCTCCTTGCCGATGAACTCGATGTAGCGCGGTGCCAGGTATTCCTTGAGGAAGCGCAGGTAGCGTTCGCGCACCTCGGCCGGGAATTGCTCCTGCTCGATCTGCTGTTCCAGCACATACAGCAGGTGCACCGGGTTGGCGGCCACTTCATGGGGGTCGAAGTTGAACACCTTGGAGAGGATCTTGAAGGCGAAGCGAGTCGACAGGCCGGTCATGCCCTCATCGACGCCGGCTGAGTCGCGGTATTCCTGGATCGACTTGGCCTTGGGATCGGTGTCCTTGAGGTTTTCCCCGTCATACACGCGCATTTTCGAATAGATATTCGAGTTTTCCGGCTCCTTGAGGCGCGACAGCACAGTGAACTGGGCAAGCATCTTCAAGGTGTCAGGCGCGCAATGGGCCTTGGCCAGGGAGCTATTGAACAGCAGCTTGTCGTAGATCTTGATCTCGTCACTGACGCGCAGGCAGTACGGCACCTTGACGATGTAGATCCGGTCGATGAACGCCTCGTTGTTCTTGTTGTTGCGGAAGGTGTGCCACTCCGATTCGTTGGAGTGGGCCAGCAGGATCCCGGAGTAGGGGATCGCACCGAGGCCTTCGGTACTGTTGTAGTTGCCTTCCTGGGTGGCGGTCAGCAGTGGGTGGAGCACCTTGATCGGCGCCTTGAACATCTCGACGAATTCCATCAGGCCCTGGTTGGCCCGGCACAGCGCGCCCGAATAGCTGTAGGCGTCGGCGTCGTTCTGCGGGAATTCCTCAAGCTTGCGAATATCCACCTTGCCCACCAGCGCGGAGATATCCTGGTTGTTCTCATCGCCCGGCTCGGTCTTGGCCACGGCAATCTGGTTGAGGATCGAAGGGTACAGCTTGACCACTTTGAACTGGCTGATATCGCCCCCGAATTCGGCCAGTCGTTTGGTCGCCCAAGGCGACATGATGGTATTGAGGTAGCGCCGCGGGATGCCGAAATCTTCTTCGAGAATGGCCCCATCTTCGGTGGCGTTGAACAGCCCCAATGGCGACTCGAAGACCGGCGAGCCCTTGATCGCGTAGAAAGGCACTTTCTCCATCAGTTGCTTGAGTTTTTCCGCCAGCGACGATTTACCGCCACCCACCGGGCCCAGCAAATAGAGGATCTGTTTCTTCTCTTCCAGGCCCTGCGCGGCATGCCGGAAGTACGAGACGATCTGGTCGATGCATTCTTCCATGCCATGGAAGTCTTCGAACGCGGGATAGCGGCGGATCACTTTGTTGGAGAAGATTCGCGACAGTCGGGAGTTGCTCGAGGTGTCGATCAGTTCCGGCTCACCGATGGCCATCAACAGCCGTTCGGCCGCCGAAGCGTAGGCGCTGCGATCCTGTTTGCACAGCTCAAGGTACTCCTGCAGCGAGAGTTCTTCCTGGCGGGTTGACTCGAAACGTTGTTGGAAGTGGCTAAAGATACTCATGACGTCACCTCGCTCGATACGTGGAGCCGACGCCGGATCAGTCAGCTGATGCTGGCATGCAACCGGGTTCGCCGATTGCTGTATACCCCCCAGAACACCCTTGAAACGCTACCGATGACCCGCACGCCGGTGTACCGGCTCTCCCCTTTTTGGATGGCCTGGGCTTAAGGATAGTTGGTTCTACGAGAGGTCAAGGGCGCAAGGCCCAGAAGTTTGCCACGACCGTTCGTCAGGTCTGGCGCGAGCCCGCACGGGACGCGGGCTGCGAGGGAAATGAAAAAATTATTCGGTGCTGCCTTGGGCGATCTCGGCCGGATAAGTA
Organism: Pseudomonas sp. Je.1.5.c; assembly: GCF_051129895.1. Classification (NCBI taxonomy): domain Bacteria; kingdom Pseudomonadati; phylum Pseudomonadota; class Gammaproteobacteria; order Pseudomonadales; family Pseudomonadaceae; genus Pseudomonas; species Pseudomonas sp. Je.1.5.c. The sequence continues at coordinate 15,706 of NZ_JBCPSP010000021.1, read as the reverse complement.
CCACGCCACAGCTCAAAGCCGCCATCGAGGCTATAGACCTCGGAGAAGCCCTGGCCGACCAGGTAGGCGGCTGCGCTCTGGCTGGAATTGCCGTGATAGCAGACCACCACGGTGGGTTTGTCGAGGTCGGCATTGCGGATGAAATCGGCGACCGAGTGGTTGTCCAGATGCGTGGCACCACTGATATGGCCAGCGGCAAAGGCTTGCGGGTCGCGAATGTCGACGACCACCGCACCTTGCTCACGCAGGGTCTGGGCCTGCTCGGGAGGGATGCGCTTGAATTCGCTCATGGGGGCGGTTTCCTTCAGGACTGATCGTTCATTCTAGTGGGTTGTGCTGGCTGACGTGGAGTGCCGTCGTCGGCGCAGTCACAGCGGTGCAGTTCGCCGCTGTCGACGTTGTACAAGGTCAAGGCACCGCCCCATACGCAGCCGGTGTCCAGGGCTACCACGCCGGGCGCATGAACGCGCCCTTCGAGGGCCGCCCAGTGACCGAAGATGATCTTCACGTGGCGCGAACGGCGGTCTTTGTGGGCGAACCAGGGCTTGTAACCTTTGGGCGCGGTGTCCAGGCCTTCCTTGCTCTTGAGGTCGAGCTTGCCTTCGGCGGTACAGAAGCGCATGCGGGTGAAGTAATTGGTGATTACCCGCAGGCGCTCGACGCCGGTCAGCTTGTTGCTCCACTTGTTCGGCTCGTTGCCGTACATGCCATCCAGGTAGAGCTTCAGGCGGGCATCGTCACGCAGCACCTCTTCAACTTCTGCGGCCAGCTCCAAGGCATTACCCAGGGTCCATTGCGGCGGAATGCCGGCATGCACCAGGGCAACGCCGCGCGGCTCGTCGTAATGCAACAGCTTCTGCTGGCGCAACCAGTCGAGCAGTTGGTCGGCGTCGGGCGCTTCGATAATTTCGCGCAGGGTATCGCTTTTCTTCAGGCGCTCGATATTGTGCCAGGCGGCCAGCAGATGCAGGTCGTGATTACCCAGCACGCATACCAGCGATTGGCGGATCGAATACAAAAAGCGCAGGGTTTCCAGCGACTCAGGGCCGCGATTGACCAGGTCGCCGACCAGCCACAGGCGGTCGACGGCAGGGTTGAAGTGCACACGTTCGAGCAGGCATTTAAGCGGTTGCAGGCAGCCTTGCAGGTCACCGACAGCGTACACAGCCATCAGTGCAGGGCCCCGGGTACGGCCAGGCGGAACGGCGCGATGGCGGCGTCGAAGCGTTTGCCGTCTTCGGCGAACATCTGGTAGCTGCCCTGCATGGCACCGACGCGGGTGCTGATCACAGCGCCACTGCTGTAGGTATGGCTCTGGCCCGGCTCGATCAGCGGCTGCTGGCCAACTACGCCTGCGCCGCGAACCTCTTCGACTTCACCATCACCATTGGTAATCAGCCAGTGCCGGGACATCAGCTTGGCGGATACCGTGCCGTTGTTCTGTACGGTAATGGTGTAGGCGAAGGCGAAACGCTCGTTGTCGGGATCGGATTGTTCTTTGAGATAGCGGGTGACGACGCTGACGTCGATCTGATAGCGGGGGTCGGACATGCAAGGGCCTTGAGCAAACACGCAATTGCGGCAATGGATGCAGTCTAGGCCATTGGAGGGGCTGGAAGCCAGTTGTGGAACTATTGCCCTTGGGCAGTCGATCGCGGGGCAGGGGCTGCCCCGCGATCAGTCGCGGTCAGTTGCTCGGCTGTTGCTCAGCCAGCTTGTCGGCCAGGCGCACGAACGCGGCTAGGTCGAGCTGCTCGGGACGCAGGCTGCCGTCTACGCCAGCGGCTTCGATGGCCTGGCTGTCGAGCAGGCCCTTGAGGGTGTTGCGCAGGGTCTTGCGGCGCTGGTTGAAGGCTTCGCGCACCACCCGCTCAAGCAGCAGCGGATCCTTGGCGGGGAACGGCAGCACTTCATGCGGGACCAGGCGCACGATGGCCGAGTCGACTTTTGGCGGCGGGTTGAACGCCCCTGGGCCGACGTTGAACAGGTGTTCGACCCGGCAGTGGTACTGCACCATGATCGACAGGCGGCCCCAATCACCGCCGCCTGGGCCTGCGGCCATGCGCTCGACCACTTCCTTTTGCAGCATGAAGTGCATGTCGCGAATCAGCCCAGCGTGGCTGAGCAGGTGGAAGATCAATGGCGTGGAGATGTTGTAGGGCAGGTTGCCGACGACTTTCAGGCTGCGCTGCGGCACGCCCAGTTGATTGAAGTCGAACTTCAGCGCGTCACCCTGGTGCAGGCGGAAGTTGTCGCGACCGGCGAACTTGTGCTGAAGAATCGGCACTAGGTCTTTGTCCAGCTCGACCACGTCCAGCTGCGCACCGCTGCCCAGCAGGCCTTCGGTGAGGGCACCTTGGCCTGGGCCGATTTCCAGCAGGTGCTCACCGGGCTTGGCGTGGATGGCGCGCAGGATGCGGTCGATGATGCCGGCGTCGTGCAGGAAGTTCTGGCCGAAGCGCTTGCGCGCCCGGTGTTGGTAGTGCTCGTTCATGGTCGGTTCTCGGCCATCTGGTAGGCGGTGTGCAACGCGACGCGCAGGCTGCCGGTGTCGACCTTGCCAGTGCCGGCAAGGTCCAGAGCCGTGCCGTGGTCAACCGAGGTACGGATGATCGGCAGGCCCAGGGTGACGTTGACGGCCGCGCCGAAACCTTTGTACTTGAGTACCGGCAGGCCTTGGTCGTGGTACATCGCCAGCACCGCGTCGCAGTGCTCCAGATATTTGGGGGTAAACAGGGTATCGGCAGGCAGTGGGCCGCGCAGGTCCATTCCTTCATTGCGCAGGCGTTGCAGTGCAGGCTCGATGATGTCGATTTCTTCGCGGCCCAGATGGCCGCCTTCACCGGCGTGCGGATTAAGCCCGCACACCAGGATGCGTGGCATGGCAATGCCGAATTTGTCGCGCAGATCAGCATGCAGAATGCGCGTGACCCGCTCCAGGCGCTCGCCAGTGATGGCATCGGCGATATCGCGCAGGGGCAGGTGAGTGGTCACCAGTGCCACGCGCAGGCCGTGGGTGGCGAGCATCATCACCACTTGGCTGGTGTGGGTCAGTTCGGCGAGAAACTCGGTATGCCCGGAGAAGGCAATCCCGCTTTCATTGATCACGCCCTTGTGTACCGGGGCGGTGATCATGCCCGCGAAGTGTCCGTCCAGGCAGCCTTGGCCAGCCCGGGTCAGGGTCTGCAGTACGAACGCCGCGTTGGCTTTGTCCAGCTGCCCTGGCACCACGCTTGCGGCCAGTGGCGTATCCCAGACGTAGAGGCTCCCGGCAGGCGCTGCCTGGTCGGGCCATGTGTCGGGGGTTACCGGCAGCAGACTGACCGCCAGCCCCAGCTGCGCGGCCCGCTCGGCGAGCAGGTCACGGCTGGTGATGGCAATCAGGGGATGAGGCTGGGCCTCGGTGGCGAGCAGCAGGCACAGGTCAGGACCTATGCCAGCGGGCTCGCCGGGCGTGACGGCGAAGCGCAGGGGCTTCACTGGGCGGCCTGGTCAGCGCCAGGCAGCTTGATCTCAACGTAGGCTTCGTCGCGGATCTGGCGCAGCCAGGTCTGCAGCTCTTCGTCGTATTTGCGGTTACGCAGGACGGTCAGGGCTTGTTGCTCGCGAGCCTGTTCAGTGCTGTCGGTGGCGCGACGGCCCAGCACTTCCAGCACATGCCAGCCGTACTGGGTACGGAATGGCTTGGTGACTTGGCCTTGCTGGGCATTGGCCATTTGCTCGCGGAACTCTGGCACCAGGCTGTTCGGATCGACCCAGTTGAGGTCGCCGCCGTTGAGCGCCGAACCTGGATCTTCCGAGAAGCTTTTCGCCAGGGTGGCGAAGTCTTCACCGTTCTGGATGCGGTCGTAGAGTTTCTCGGCCAGTTGTTCGGTGGCCGCTTCGCTACGGATTTCGCTCGGCTTGATCAGGATGTGGCGCACGTGCACTTCGTCACGCAGCACGCTTTCGCTGCCGCCGCGCTTCTCCTCGAGCTTGATGATGAGGAAGCCGCTAGGTATGCGCAGAGGCTGGGAGATGTCGCCAACGGCCATGCTGCTGAGCAGCTTGGCAAACTCTGGCGGCAGCTGGGCGGCTTTACGCCAGCCCATTTCGCCGCCTTCCAGGGCGTTCTCGCTGGCCGAATGCTCGATGGCCATCTGGCCAAAGTCCTTGCCTTGCTTGAGCTGCTGGTAAATATCGCCAACCCTGCCAGCGGCCGCCTGGATGGCTTGCGAGTTGGCGCCGTCCGGGGTTGGGATAAGGATATTGGCCAGGCGGTACTCTTCCGACATCTGCATCTTGCCCAGGTCCGAGGCGAGGAAGTTCTTCACTTCCTGCTCGGAAACCTGAATGCGCTCAGCTACCCGACGCTGGCGCACACGGCTGATGATCATCTCGCGCTTGACCTGCTCGCGAGCGTCTTCGAACGACAAGCCGTCACGGGCCAGGGCGGCGCGGAACTGATCCAGCGACATGCCGTTGCGCTGGGCAATGGTGGCGATGGCCTGGTTCAGTTCTTCATCGGTGATGCGGATGCCCGAGCGTTCGCCAATCTGCAATTGCAGGTTTTCGACGATCAGGCGTTCCAGGACCTGTTGATCCAGTGCGCCCGGAGGTGGAGTGCCGCCGCCGCGCTTGGCGATGGTTTGCTCGACCTCACGGACGCGCTGGTCCAGCTGGCTCTTCATGACCACGTCGTTATCGACGATGGCCACGACACTGTCCAAAGGTTGTACCGCGGCATGCACCGCGCCACTCAGCATTACAGCGCCCAGCATCAGCGGGCGCAGACGATCAATAAGCTTGGTCTTCACGTGTACGGTAACCTTGAATGCCTTCGTCGAGGAAAGATTCGACCTTGTTGCCCACCACGCCACCGAGGCCTTTCAGCACGATCTGCAGGAAGATGCCATGGTCGCCTTTTTCGTTCTGTGGAAGTGCTTGGCTGAAGTCGTCGTAGTCGATCCAGTAACGGTTGATCAGACGCAGTTTCCAGCAGCAGTTGTCGTACTCGAAACCGCCCATGGCTTCCAGGGTGCGGTTGCGGTTGTAGTCATGCTGCCAGCGTGCGATGACGCTCCACTGCGGCACGATCGGCCAGATGACCGAGAAATCGTGCTGCTGGATCTTGTAGTAATCCTTGACGTAGTTCGGGCTGCCTGGGGTGCCATAGTCGCCACCGCCGACCTGCCAGGTGCCGGTGAGCGAGTCGTAGCGCACCAAGTCGTTGCGATAGCGGTAGCCCAGGTTGACGATCTTGTTCGGCTCGTCTTCCGGCTGGTAGTGGAACATCGCGCTACCCGAACGTGGGCTGCGGGTGTCCGGGTCCCAGTTGTAGTCGGCGTTCAGGCGCCAGTCGCGGTTGAAGGCAAACTGGTACTGCAGCGCGTATGGCGAGACGTCCGACTGCGAGTCTTGGCGAGTACGCCAGTCGATGCCTGGCATCTGCACCTTGCGGTCTTTGAAGTAAAACGCCTGGCCGACGCTGATGCGTTGACGCTCGAAGCCGTTCTCTTCGATCCAGCGGTTGGTCACGCCCAGCGACAGCTTGTTCTCGTCGCCGATGCGATCAGAGCCGCTGAAGCGGTTGTCACGGAACAGCGAGGAATAATTGAAGTAGCTCTCGCTGGTGTCGAATACCGGGATGTCCTTCTGGTCCTTATATGGGACGTAAAGGTAGAACAAGCGCGGTTCCAGAGTCTGGCGGTAATCTTTGCCGAACCACTGGGTATTGCGGTCGAAGTACAGGCCGCTGTCGACACTGAAGACTGGAACGCTACGGTCCTGGCTGCTCGAGAAATCGCCGCGCAGGTCACGGGTGGCATCGCTGGCAGCAGCCAGGTCTGCCTTGCCTTCACCGTCCAGATCAAGGTCGTAATGGGTGTAGACGTACTTCAGCTTCGGCTTGATGAAGCCGTAGCTGGCTTCCATGGGCAAGCTGATAGCGGGCGCAACGTTAAGACGGGTGCCGTTGGCACGGGCCAGACCGAAGACGTTTTCATCCAGGCGACGGCCTGGCGCGCCTGCGGAAAGATCCGGGTTGCCATCTTCATCGAAGACGAAGTCGTCTCTCAGGTCTCGATCGAAGCGCACAGCTTCGGTCTGGTAGCTGAAATCGAAGCCGCCCGGATGGTATGGCAGCATGCCGTCCAAGGTGATCTGCGGCAGCTTGTCGTATGGGGTGATCCGGGACAGCGTCGCCATTTCATAGGCGTGCGCATTCAAACGCGCGGTGTAGCCTTGGCCACGGTAAGTCACAGCACCTTGCTGGTTGACCACATCACGGCTTTCCACGCCGATCTGATCCGACTCCAGATCCTGGAAGTAGAACGGATCACTGATGTCGGTGTAGTCGACTTCAGTCATCAGGCGCTCATCGAGGCCACCTTTGTGCTGCCAGTTGATCATCCAGCGCTGTTCTTTGTAGTCAGTCTGGTCTTTACGATCGTCGTTCTTGTCGTTCAGGTAGGCGCCACCGAACTGACCTTCGCTCGATTTGGTCAGGTAGCGGAACTCGCCTTCCATCAGCAAGCCGCGCTTGGTCATGTAGCGCGGGTACAACGTGGCGTCGTAGTTCGGCGCCAGGTTGAAGTAGTACGGCGTGACCAGCATGAAGCCGGTGTCGCTGCTGGTGCTGAACGAAGGTGGCAGGAAGCCGGACTGGCGACGGTCGTCGATCGGGAAGTAGATGTACGGTGTGTAGAACACCGGGAAATCCTTGACCCGCAGGGTGACGTTGGTCGCGGTACCGAAGCCGGTAGCCGGGTTCAGGGTGATGTTGTTGCCCTTGAGCTGCCAGGCGTTGCTGCCAGGCTCACAGGTGGTGTAGGTACCATCCTTGAGGCGGATGATGGCGTTCTCGCCACGCTTGGCGTACAGCGCGTTACCGCGGATGCGCGACTTGTGCATCACGTATTCGGCGTTGTCGACCTGGGCTTCACCGGTATCGAGCTGGATCTGCGCCTCGTCGCCAACTACCAGCGAGCCGTTGTCACGGATCTTGACGTTGCCCTTGAGCTCGCCACGGTTCTCGGTCTGGTAGAGGTTGGCCTCGTCGGCTTCGACCTGCATGCTGCCCTGGCGCATGACCACGTCACCGGCCAGAGTAGCGATCTGCTGCTCTTGCTGGTACTTGGAGACCTTGGCATTGATATAGGTCGGCGACTCGTCCTTGGGCGTGGTGTCATCCATGCCAGGGCGGATCGGCTCGACATAGGCGCCAGCGCAGTACGGACCAGTCTCGGCCAGCTGGGCAGCGGTGAGCTTCTCGCGCGGGACCCAGTCCAGATGGCTGTAGTCTTCGCTGCGGGTTTTCAGGCCACGGCCTTTGGCCTCGGTGACCAGCATCGGCTTGGGCTCGCCATCGGCGCCGACTTCAGTGGCCTCGGCTTCGGTGCCGGAACTGAGCGCAGCGCCATCGTGCACAGGGCGCGGCGGCAAGTTGCTGACAGAGGTTTTGGGCTTGCAGTCCCAACCACCGGAGGCGGACACTTGGCAGTCAAACTGCTCGGCAGCCACCACGTACGAGGTGGCCAGTGGTTGCAGTACCAGCAAACCGCCAGTGACCAACAACGGAAACTTTCTACGAAACGCGGGGGATTTCAATGCCATCTTATTAGTCCGGGCTTCCTGCGTGCCATCTGCCCGCGTGTGGGGCCGCACGCCTCTCGATGGTCTGAAAAAGATGCTGGATAATAAAGCATGACCCGCTTGACGGCTAGGGCCGTCGGAGACCCTTGTAATGCCTGATCATGATCTACGCCTTGAACTGCTCAAAGACTGGCTCAAACAGCAACTGCTCGCCCTGTTCCAGATAAACGGCTGGGGCGAGGTGCCCGAAGGTACTCTAACCGCCGCCAGCAGTGACGCGAGCTTCCGTCGTTATTTCCGCTGGCAGGGCGCCAATCGCAGCTTTGTGGTCATGGATGCACCGCCACCGCAGGAAAACTGCCGTCCCTTCGTCGAGATCGACCACTTGTTGGCCAGCGCCGATGTGCATGTGCCGCTGATTCATGCCCAGGACCTGGAGCGCGGCTTCCTGTTGCTCGGCGATCTCGGCCACCAGACATACCTGGACATTATTAACTCTGAGAATGCCGATGGCCTGTTCGCCGATGCCATCGACGCCCTGTTGGCCTTGCAGCGCCTGCCCATGACCGCGCCGCTGCCCAGCTATGACGATGCCTTGCTGCGCCGTGAGCTGGAGCTGTTCCCAGAGTGGTACGTCGGCCGCGAGCTCGGTGTCGCCCTGACTGCAACGCAGCTAGCTACCTGGCAGCGCGTCAGCCAACTGTTGATCGACAGCGCTCTGGCTCAGCCCAAGGTGCTGGTACACCGCGACTACATGCCGCGCAACCTGATGCACAGCAAGCCCAATCCTGGCGTGCTGGACTTCCAGGATGCGGTCTACGGCCCAGTCACCTACGACATTACCTGCCTGTTCAAGGATGCTTTCCTCAGCTGGCCGCAGGCGCGGGTAGAGGGTTGGTTGGGTGATTACTGGGAGAAGGCGCGGGTCGCTGGCATTCCAGTGCAATCCGATTTCGCGGCATTTCACCGCGCCAGCGACCTGATGGGCGTGCAGCGTCACCTCAAGGTGATCGGTATCTTCGCGCGCATCTGCCACCGCGACGGCAAGCCGCGTTACCTCGGCGACGTTCCGCGTTTCTTCGCCTATATAGATGAAGTGATCGGCCGCCGGCCGGAATTGGCTGAGCTGGGTGCACTGATCGCTGAACTGAAGGCAGCTCGTCCATGAAGGCAATGATCCTGGCGGCGGGCAAGGGTGAGCGCATGCGCCCGCTGACCCTGCACACTCCAAAACCACTGGTGCCGGTGGCGGGAGAGCCGCTGATCGAGTATCACCTGCGCGCCCTGGCTGCAGCCGGTGTCAGCGAAGTGGTGATCAACCACGCCTGGCTGGGGCAGCAGATCGAAGATCACCTGGGCGATGGCAGCCGCTTTGGCTTGACCATCCGCTATTCGGCCGAAGGCGAGCCGCTGGAGACCGGTGGCGGAATCTTCAAGGCGCTGCCGATGCTGGGCGAGGCGCCGTTTCTGTTGGTCAACGGCGATGTCTGGAGCGACTACGATTTTCGCCAGTTGAATAAACCGCTCGAGGGTTTGGCTCATCTGGTGCTGGTCGACAACCCAGGGCACCACGGCCGGGGCGACTTCCGTTTGCAGGGCGCGCAGGTGGTCGATGGCGACGATGCCCCGGGGACGCTGACCTTCAGCGGCATCTCGGTGCTGGATCCGGCGTTGTTCGCAGGTTGCCAGCCTGGTGCTTTCAAACTGGCGCCGTTGCTTCGTCAAGCGATGGCCCAGGGCAAGGTAACCGGTGAACGTCATGGCGGCCTCTGGGTCGACGTTGGCACCCTGGAGCGCTTGGCCGAGGTTGAGCGCTTGATTGGCGAGCGCGCCTGACATGTGGTGGCCGAGCACAGTGATTGGTGCTGGAGCGGGCTTTGCAGTGGCCAGTATCCCTGGCGCATTGCTGGGCGCCTTGCTAGGTCAGGCCATGGACCGACGCCTGCGGCTGCGCGGTTGGGAGGATGTGCGCGAGCGCCTGGGCGGGCGCCCGGCGCTGCGCGATGAAGAGCTGTTGTTCGTGCTGCTCGGGCGGCTGGCCAAGAGCGATGGCCGGGTAGCGGACGGGCATATCCAGCAGGCGCGTCAGGAGATGGCGCGGCTGGACATGGCCGAGCCAGCCCGATTGCGGGCGATTGCCGCATTCAATCGTGGCAAGTCCGGCAAGGACCGGCTAGGCCGCTATCTGCACCGCATCAAGCAGCAGCCACATGCCGCAGAAGGTACGCTGCGTGCGTGCTGGCGGATGGTGTGGGCCGATGGCAAGGCCGGGCGCCAGGAGCGTGATCTGGTCTTGACTTGGGGGCAACAGCTGGGGCTGAGTCGGCGCCAGGCGCAAGCGCTGTCGCTGGAGTACGAACCGCGCAAGACCACCGCCGAGGGCGCGACCTTGACCTATGCGGCGGCGTTGCGCCTGCTCGGGGTTGAGGCGGATACCGCGGGGGACAAGGTCAAACAGGCTTATCGGCGCCTGCTGAGCCGGCACCATCCTGACAAGTTGGTGGGCAATGGCGCCAGTGAGGCGCAGGTGCGCGAGGCGACCGAGAAAACCCGGGAGCTGCATCAGGCCTATGCGTTGATTCGCAAGCGTCGTGGGTTGTAGGGCCTGGGTGGTCGCTGCTGGCCTTATCGCGGGGCAAGCTCGCTCCCACGCCCCCCCGTATAGAAAATTCGGCGTGGGAGCGGGCTTGCCCCGCGATGAGGCCATTGAATCCGCCAGGTTACTCCTGCGGCGACAGCCATCCTCGAACCCGCCGGAACAGCTGCTCTTGCTCTGCGGCATTGTTGCCTGGCATGGCAATCAGCGACAACTGCCGATATTGACTGTCCTTCTGCCGCTTGCTGGCTTGCAAGCGCAATTGGGCTGCGTGCCGATCGCCAGTACGGGTGGCGTAATAGAGATCGGCGGCTGGCACCTTGAGCGTCGACGTCAGGCTCTCCAGGTCATGCTCCACCCGGGCCGGGGTCTGCGCCGCGACCATCACCAGCTTCTGCACCTGCGGCGGTTGCTTTTCGCTCAGGTAGCGCGCCGCCCAATAGGCGCCGCTGCCATTACCTAACAGCACGATGCTGCGGGCTTTCTGCTCCTGGGCATAGGCCACGGCCGCGTCCAGCCGGGCAAAGATCCGCTCGGCGTCGGCCTGATCGTTGTGTTCGCTGGCCTCGACGGCATCGGTGCTCTGCGCGGTATCGGCCTCGGGCGCGGTGGCCTGGGCGACATTGGCATTGGCATCGGCAGGGGTGTCCTTGGCTGGAGCGCTTTCGCCAGTGCCTTTGTCAGGCTGCGGCGCAGGCGTGCTCTCGACGCGCGCCTGGGGGCTGTCAGCGAGCAAGTCCGGCAGACTCACGCTCAGGGTGTGCCAGCCCGCATCAGGGAATTTGCTTCGCAGAGGGCCGACCGTGGTTGGCCAATCGGCATTTTCTCCAGCGCCCGGCACGATGATCAGCGCACCTTTAGGGTCGCTGTCGTTGGCCGGCTTCCACAATGCCAGGAAACTCTCGTTACCGGCTTGCAGTGTTTGCTGCTCAGCTTTGGCCACCCGGCGTTCGAGCGCCTGGGCATCTTCCTGGCTACGTTCGAGCAGCGCAGCGCGCGGGCTGGGGGCGGCAGCTTCAGCGGCCGGTGCGGCCTTTTCGGCGTCTTCGGCCTGTGCGCCCAGCGGTAGGATCGAGGCCAGGCAGAACATTGCCAGCGTCGTGCGATAAAGTGTCAACATGAATCAACCCAAGGCCAGAATGATACCGGCAGCCTAATAGTATTTGTCCGCGACGGCCACGAGTGATGGCCGCGCTTGCCAAGACGAGCGTAGAGATGAAGCGAATGCGTCGCCTGTTGGTTATCGGCTGCTTGTGCCTGCCCTTGATCGCTTTGGCCAGGCCCACGCCTGCGCCGACGGTGGCGCTGGAACCGGACCAGCAGCAATGGCTGGAAGAGCATCGCAGCCTACGTGTTGGCCTGGTGCTGCAAGCGCCGTACGCGCAGTTCGACCGGCGCCTGCAGCAGCTATATGGGGCCAATGTCGAGTTGGTCAACTGGCTGGCCCAGGCGCTGCGCCTGGATCTGACCTGGCGCAACTTCGCCGACCAAGCGGCGCTGGAGCATGCGCTGCAGGCCGGTGAGATCGATTTCGCCCCAGGCCTTACGCAAACCCCAGCCAGTCTGCGCTTGTGGTTGTTCAGCGATCCCTACATGCGCGTCCCGCAATTGATGGTCGGCCCGCGTACCGGCGCGGTGGCGGTCGAGCTTGAAAAACTTGGCGCGGGTGAGCGGGTTGCGGTGCGCATGCCCAGCGCCCTGGCCGATTACCTGCGGGGCAACTACGCCAACCTCAACTTGCAGGGTGTACCTAACGAACGCCAGGCCCTGCAGTTGCTGCTTGGCGGGCAGGCGAGCTATGCCGTGTTGGACGAGGCCCAGCTCAGCCGGTTGTCGCGCGAGAGTGAGTTCAGTGATCTGGCGGTGGTCGGCGATATCGGCCTGCCACAGTTGCTGCGGGTTGGCTCCAGGCGTGATTGGCCGTTACTGGCCGATGTGCTGGAGCGCGGTCTACAGGCCATGCCAGCCAAAGAACTGGAGCAGTTGCACCAGCGCTGGCTGCAACCGAAGTATCCGCGCCTGAGTGACAGCACAGGCTTCTGGCAGAATTTGGCGCTGCTGTTCGGCATGCTGCTGCTGTGCGCCATCGCCACGCTGGTCTGGCAGCGTCGCCAGCAGCGGCAGTTGGAGCGCAGCCTGCTGGCGGCCAGGGATAACCTGCATGAACGCCAGGCGCGGGAAGAAGCGCTGCGTTTGAGCCAGTTCTCTATCGACCAGAGCACCGTGGGCATTCTCTGGGTCAATTGGGACAGTCATGTGCGCTACGCCAACCATGCCGCAGAACGCATGCTGGGGTATGGCGAAGGCGAACTGCTCGAGCGGCCGTTGATCGATTTCGAGCCGAATCTGCAAATGGATCGCTGGCTTGAACTGTGGAAGCGTGCCCGCACCGGCGATGGCGGCGCCCAGCAGTTCGAAAGCCAGTGCCTGCGCGCCGACGGCAGCCTGCTGCCGGTCGACCTGTCGCTGAGCTTTCTGCGTTTTCGCGATGCCGAGTACCTGGTGGTGTTCCTCACCGATGTTACCGAGCGCCGCCGTGCCCTGGCCGCCCTGCGCGAAAGCGAGGCGCGGCTCAAGGGCATCGCTGGCAACGTGCCGGGGCTGGTGTTCCGCCTGGAGCGTGATCCGGCCGAGGGCGATCTGGAGTTTCCCTACATCAGTGAAGGCAGCGAGGCGTTGGTGGGCTACGCGCCGGCAGTGATCCAACACCCTGAGATGGGCCTGCGTAACTTGGTCCATCCGCAGGACCGCGCCGACTATCACCGCGTCCAGGACCTGGCCCTGGCCAACAATCAGGACTGGTCCTGGCAGGGGCGCATCCTCACCCGCCAGGGCGAGCAGCGCTGGGCCGATATCAAGGCCAGTACCCGGCGCCTGGCCGATGGCCGGGTGGTGTGGGACGGTGTGGTCTGGGACATCACCCAGAGCAAGCGGGCCGAGCTGGCCCTGGCGCAATCCCAAGGACAGTTGCGCGAGTTGTCGGCGCACCTGGAAAGCGTGCGCGAGGAAGAGAAGGCGCGCATCGCCCGAGAGGTACACGATGAGCTGGGGCAGATGCTCACCGTGCTCAAGCTAGAGGTGTCGATGTGCGAGCTGGCCTATGCCGAACTCGACCCTGGGCTCAACGAACGCCTGACCAGCATGAAGCGCCTGATCGCCCAGCTGTTCCAGCTGGTGCGTGACGTAGCCACCGCCCTGCGTCCGCCGATCTTGGATGCGGGCATCGCTTCGGCCATCGAATGGCAGGCGCGGCGTTTCGAGGCGCGCACGCAGATTCCTTGCCTGGTGCAAGTGCCGGAGCATCTGCCAGCCTTGAGTGACGCCAAGGCCACGGGGCTATTTCGCATCCTCCAGGAGGCATTGACCAACGTGATGCGCCACGCTCAGGCTCATACCGTGCAGATCGAACTGGTGCACGAGCATGACGTACTGCGCATGAGCATCATCGATGATGGGGTAGGATTTTGCACCGATCAGGCCAGGCCAACGTCCTTTGGCCTGGTGGGAGTGCGCGAGCGGGTCCTGATGCTTGGCGGCAGCATGACTCTGGACAGTGAGCCAGGTGAAGGCAGTAGCCTGAGCGTGAGCATTCCTCTGGATTAGGAGAGTAAGCGTGATTCGAGTGCTGGTGGCCGAAGACCACACCATAGTTCGTGAAGGCATCAAGCAGTTGATCGGCCTGGCCAAGGACATGCAGGTGGCGGGGGAGGCCGGCAATGGCGAGCAACTGCTCGAGACCCTGCGCCACACCCCTTGTGAAGTGGTATTGCTGGATATCTCCATGCCTGGGGTTAATGGCTTGGAGGCGATCCCGCGGATTCGCGCGTTGAACAACCCGCCAGCGATCCTGATGTTGTCGATGCATGATGAAGCGCAGATGGCCGCCCGCGCCTTGAAAGCGGGCGCCGCTGGCTATGCCACCAAGGACAGCGATCCGGCGCTGTTGCTCACCGCTATTCGCCGGGTAGCCGGAGGCGGGCGCTATATCGACCCATCGCTGGCCGACCGGATGGTCTTCGAGGTTGGCCTGACCGAGACCCGGCCGCTGCATACCTTGCTTTCGGAACGTGAGTTCTCGGTCTTCGAGCGCCTCGCCCAAGGCGCCAACGTCAACGACATCGCCCAGCAACTGGCGCTGTCGAGCAAGACCATCAGCACCCACAAGGCGCGACTGATGCAGAAGCTCAAGGTCAACTCGCTGGCCGAGCTGGTCAAGTACGCCATGGAGCACAAGTTGGTGTGAGTGTTCTGCTTGCGACATGGCCAGGTTCCCGGCTCGCCCCATACCCGTAGGAGCGGGCTTGCCCCGTGATGGCGCAAAGCCAGGCAATAGAGGAGGCTGCGCCGGCGTTATCGCAGGGCAAGCCCGCTCCCACGTAGCCATTGATTTATCTGTGGGCGTCAGCCTTGTAGGGCAATCCCTACACGCAATCTTCCAACTGGATGATGGCATTCTCTCAGCACCCCCGATTTGCGGGCACTTGCGCCTTCTCTAACCTTCACTCACGCAGTCATCCAACAAGAAGGTGCAGGCATGAGCGAGGCGAATTCGAACGCTGCCACCAGCGAGACGCTGGTCAGTTTCCGTGGTGTGCAGAAGAGCTACGACGGCGAATCGCTGATCGTCAAAGACCTCAACCTGGACATCCGCAAGGGCGAGTTCCTCACCTTGCTGGGCCCTTCCGGTTCGGGCAAGACCACCAGCCTGATGATGCTAGCCGGCTTCGAAACGCCCACCGCTGGCGAGATCCAGCTGGCGGGTCGCTCGATCAACAACGTGCCGCCGCACAAGCGCGACATTGGCATGGTGTTCCAGAACTACGCGCTGTTCCCGCATATGACCGTGGCCGAGAACCTGGCCTTCCCCTTGAGCGTGCGCAACCTGAGCAAGACCGACATCAGCGAGCGGGTCAAGCGCGTGCTCGGCATGGTCCAGCTCGATGCCTTCGCCAAGCGCTACCCAGGCCAGCTCTCCGGTGGCCAGCAACAGCGGGTGGCCCTGGCCCGTGCGCTGGTGTTCGAGCCACAGCTGGTGCTGATGGACGAGCCACTCGGCGCGCTCGACAAGCAACTGCGCGAACACATGCAGATGGAGATCAAGCACATCCACCAGCGCCTTGGCGTAACCGTGGTGTACGTGACCCACGACCAGGGCGAAGCGTTGACCATGTCCGACCGTGTGGCGGTGTTCCATCAAGGTGAAATCCAGCAGATCGCCGACCCGCGCACCCTCTATGAAGAGCCGCGCAACACCTTCGTCGCCAACTTCATCGGCGAGAACAACCGCCTCAACGGCACCCTGCTGGCGCGCAATGGCGAGCGTTGCCAGGTGCAGCTGGCGCGTGGCGAGCGGGTCGAGGCGCTGGCGGTCAACGTTGGCGAGGCGGGCGATCCGGTGACCTTGTCGATCCGCCCCGAGCGCGTACGGCTCAATGGCCACAGTGAAAGCTGCGTCAACCGTTTCTCCGGGCGGGTGGCCGAGTTCATCTACCTGGGCGACCACGTACGGGTGCGCCTGGAAGTCTGCGGCAAAGGCGA
>NZ_JBCPSP010000020.1:0-95327 GCF_051129895.1 Pseudomonas sp. Je.1.5.c | reverse complement strand
GGCTTGCCCCGCGATAGCGTCGGCAGCAACGCCAGCTATCGCGGGGCAAGCCCGCTCCCACGCCTTCTGAAGGCTCCAGCGAATCAGCCCCCGCTTGAATCTAATCTCTCCAAGCCCGAAGCTTGCAGCATAAAGCCCCGAGAGATTCCGCCCATGGCCCGCCTGCCCACCGCAATCAACCTGCACAAAGCCTCGAAAACCCTGAGCCTGACCTACGGCCCAGATGAGGTCTATCACCTGCCCGCCGAGTTCTTGCGCGTGCACTCGCCCTCCGCCGAGGTCCAGGGCCACGGCAATCCCATCCTGCAATTTGGCAAGATCAACGTCGGCCTCACCGGCCTGGAACCGGCCGGTCAATATGCACTGAAATTGACCTTCGACGACGGCCATGACAGCGGATTGTTCACCTGGGAGTACCTTGAGCAACTGTGCCTGCGCCAAGCGCAGCTGTGGGCGGAGTATCTCGATGAACTGAGCAAGGCCGGAAAATCTCGCGACCCGTCCGAGTCAGTGGTCAAACTGATGCTCTAGCTCAAGGCTCTCAAGGATTAGAGCGCATTTTCTAATTTGGTCTGCTTGAATGGCTGCACGAGCGCCAAGCAATGGCTGTCTTGCGCATTACATGAAAGTCGGGTAACCAATGGAGCTGGCAAGTTCCCTGCATTGCTTCTCGGGCAAGCAGGGCCAGGCCGGTTGTTGTAGAGGTCGCGAGCGAAAGCAGGCTGTCTTCACACGCAGAAAAACCCGCAGCTCATCACCGACACGCATCCGGTCGCAGCACCGCTGTTCCTTATCACTGGTCACCCGAGCAAGCAGTACCGGGCAGTCGTCTGTGTACCCGCCACAGCCAACCGGTACTCGTCTCAGGACAACGGAGCGTCGTAGATGAGTAACAAGAACAACGATGAGTTGCAGCGGCAAGCCTCGGAAAACACCCTGGGCCTGAACCCGGTGATCGGGATTCGCCGCAAGGATCTGCTGAGTTCAGCGCGCACCGTTCTGCGTCAAGCCGTGCGCCAGCCGCTGCACAGTGCCAAACATATTGCGCATTTCGGCCTGGAACTGAAAAACGTGCTGCTGGGCAAATCCAGCCTGCACCCCGAGGGCGACGACCGTCGCTTCAACGACCCGGCCTGGAGCCACAACCCGCTCTATCGGCGCTACCTGCAGACCTACCTGGCCTGGCGCAAGGAGCTCAACGACTGGATCAGCGAAAGCGATCTGTCGCCCCAGGACATCAGCCGCGGCCAGTTCGTCATCAACCTGATGACCGAGGCCATGGCACCGACCAACACCCTGTCCAACCCGCAAGCGGTCAAGCGCTTCTTCGAGACCGGCGGCAAGAGCCTGCTCGATGGCCTGTCCAACCTGGCCAAGGACATGGTCAACAACGGCGGCATGCCCAGCCAGGTCAACATGGACGCCTTCGAGGTCGGCAAGAACCTCGGCACCAGCGAAGGTGCAGTGGTCTATCGCAACGACGTGCTGGAGCTGATCCAGTACCGCCCGATCACCGAGCAGGTGCACGCCCGGCCGCTGTTGGTGGTGCCGCCGCAAATCAACAAGTTCTACGTCTTCGACCTCAGCCCGGAAAAGAGCCTGGCGCGCTTCTGCCTGCGCTCGCAGCAGCAGACCTTCATCATCAGCTGGCGCAACCCGACCAAGGCCCAGCGCGAATGGGGCCTGTCGACCTACATCGATGCGCTCAAGGAAGCGGTCGACGCGGTACTGGCGATTACCGGCGCCAAGGACCTGAACATGCTCGGCGCCTGCTCCGGTGGCATTACCTGCACCGCGCTGGTCGGCCACTACGCAGCCCTTGGCGAGAACAAGGTCAACGCCCTGACCCTACTGGTCAGCGTGCTCGACACCACGGTCGACACCCAGGTCGCGCTG
Source organism: Pseudomonas sp. Je.1.5.c (assembly GCF_051129895.1). Lineage (NCBI taxonomy): Bacteria > Pseudomonadati > Pseudomonadota > Gammaproteobacteria > Pseudomonadales > Pseudomonadaceae > Pseudomonas > Pseudomonas sp. Je.1.5.c. Next base: position 93,431 of record NZ_JBCPSP010000020.1, on the reverse strand, counting down.
TTCGTCGACGAGCAGACCCTGGAAGCGGCCAAGCGCCACTCCTATCAGGCCGGCGTGCTCGAAGGCAGCGACATGGCCAAGGTGTTCGCCTGGATGCGCCCCAATGACTTGATCTGGAACTACTGGGTCAACAATTACCTGCTCGGCAACGAGCCGCCGGTGTTCGACATCCTGTTCTGGAACAACGACACCACGCGCTTGCCGGCCGCCTTCCATGGCGACCTGATCGAGATGTTCAAGAACAACCCGCTGACCCGCTCCGAGGCCTTGGAGGTGTGCGGCACGGCCATCGACCTCAAGCAGGTCAAGTGCGACATCTACAGCGTCGCCGGCACCGCCGACCACATCACGCCCTGGCAGTCGTGCTACCGCTCGGCGCACCTGTTCGGCGGCAAGATCGAGTTCGTGCTGTCCAACAGCGGGCACATCCAGAGCATTCTCAACCCACCCGGCAACCCCAAGGCGCGCTTCCTGACCGGTGAAGACCGGCCCAACGAACCGCTGGTCTGGCAAGAGAACGCGAGCAAGCACGCCGACTCCTGGTGGCTGCACTGGCAGAGCTGGCTGGGCGAGCGCGCGGGTGAATTGAAAAAGGCCCCGACGCGCCTGGGCAACCGCGCCTACGCCGCTGGCGAAGCAGCGCCGGGCACCTACGTTCACGAGCGTTGAGCAGGACGCCGTGGCCGCTGCTGGGCGCCACGGCGATTGACCCCTTACCGAGTGTCGCGCATGTCGCAACCCTACGTTTTCAGGACCGTCGAGCTGGACAACCAGTCCATCCGCACCGCGGTCCGCCCAGGCAAACCGCACCTGACGCCGCTGCTGATCTTCAACGGCATCGGCGCCAACCTGGAGCTGGTGTTCCCGTTCATCGAGGCGCTGGATCCGGACCTGGAAGTCATTGCCTTCGACGTGCCCGGCGTCGGCGGCTCCTCGACCCCGCGCCATCCCTATCGCTTTCCTGGGTTGGCCAAGCTGACGGCGCGGATGCTCGATTACCTGGACTACGGCCAGGTCAACGTCATCGGCGTGTCCTGGGGCGGGGCGCTGGCCCAGCAGTTTGCCTACGACTACCCCGAGCGCTGCAAGAAATTGGTGCTGGCTGCTACCGCAGCCGGGGCGGTGATGGTGCCGGGCAAGCCCAAGGTGCTGTGGATGATGGCCAGCCCGCGGCGCTACGTGCAGCCCTCCCATGTGATCCGCATTGCACCGATGATTTATGGCGGTGGTTTTCGCCGCGACCCGGACCTGGCCATGCACCACGCCGCCAAGGTTCGCTCGGGCGGCAAGCTGGGCTACTACTGGCAGCTGTTCGCCGGGCTAGGCTGGACCAGCATTCACTGGCTGCACAAGATCAGCCAGCCGACCCTGGTGCTGGCCGGCGACGACGATCCGCTGATCCCGTTGATCAACATGCGCCTGTTGGCCTGGCGAATTCCCAATGCCCAGCTACACATAATCGACGACGGCCACTTGTTTCTGATCACCCGGGCCGAGGCCGTCGCCCCGATCATCATGAAGTTCCTCCAGCAAGAGCGTCAGCGTGCGGTCATGCATCCCCGCCCCGCCTCCGGTGGTTGAGTGGGGCGCTGTGCTTGGAGGCGCCAACTGGCTTGGTTGTGTCAGTGACGGCCTCATCGCGGGGCAAGCCCGCTCCCACGCAGTCCGCTATGAAGCAGGTTAGCGTGGGAGCGGGCTTGCCCCGCGATGAGGCCGCCACGACCGACACCGTAACGACGAGGGAGTGTTGTCATGAAGGAAAAGCCGGCCAAAGGGACCGCACAGGTCCCCGCCACGATCATGAACGTGCAGAACGCCATCACTGGCCTGCGCGGCCGCGATCTGATTAGCACATTGCGCCACGTCGGCCGCCACGGCTTGACCAACCCCTTGCACACCGCCCGCCACTTGCTGGCCCTGGGCGGCCAACTGGGCCGGGTCATGCTCGGCGATACCCCCTACCAGCCGCACCCGCGCGACAGTCGCTTCAAGGATCCCACCTGGAGCCAGAACCCCTTCTACCGGCGCGGCCTGCAGGCCTATCTGGCCTGGCAAAAACAAACCCGGCTGTGGATCGAGGAAAGCTCGCTGTCCGATGACGACCGCGCCCGCGCGCATTTTCTATTCAGCCTGATCAACGATGCCCTGGCCCCGAGCAACTCGCTGCTCAATCCGTTGGCGGTCAAGGAGCTGCTCAACACCGGCGGGCAAAGCCTGGTGCGCGGGTTGAGCCATCTGCTCGATGACCTGCGTCATAACGACGGCCTGCCGCGGCAGGTCGACGAACGCGCCTTCGAGGTCGGCGGCAATGTCGCCACTACCCCAGGTGCGGTGGTGTTTCGCAACGACCTGCTGGAGCTGATCCAGTACAAGCCGATGAGCGAAAAGCAGTACGCCCGGCCGCTGCTGGTGGTGCCACCACAGATCAACAAGTACTACATCTTCGACCTCAGCCCTACCAACAGCTTCGTCCAGCACATGCTCAAGAACGGCCTACAGGTGTTCATGGTCAGCTGGCGCAACCCCGATCCGCGCCACCGCGAGTGGGGCCTGTCGAGCTACGTGCAGGCGCTGGAAGAAGCGCTCAACGCCTGCCGTAGCATCAGCGGCAATCGCGATCCCAACCTGATGGGCGCCTGTGCCGGCGGCCTGACCATGGCCGCGCTGCAAGGCCACCTGCAGGCCAAGAAGCAGCTGCGCAAGGTGCGCAGCGCCACCTACCTGGTCAGCTTGCTCGACAGCCAGTTCGACAGCCCCGCCAGCTTGTTCGCCGATGAACAGACAGTCGAGGCGGCCAAGCGTCGCTCCTATCAACGCGGCGTGCTCGATGGCGGCGAGGTGGCGCGAATTTTCGCCTGGATGCGGCCCAACGACCTGATCTGGAACTACTGGGTCAACAACTACCTGCTCGGCAAGACGCCACCGGCTTTCGACATCCTCTACTGGAACGCCGACAACACGCGCCTGCCCGCCGCCCTGCATGGCGACCTGCTGGATTTTTTCAAACACAACCCGTTGACCCACCCCGACGGGCTGGAGGTGTGCGGCACGCCGATCAACCTCAAGCAGGTCGGGCTGGACAGCTTTCACGTCGCCGGCAGCAACGACCACATCACCCCGTGGGATGCGGTGTACCGCTCGGCGCAACTACTCGGTGGCGAGCGGCGCTTCGTACTGGCCAACAGCGGCCACATCCAGAGCATTATCAATCCGCCTGGCAACCCCAAGGCCTACTACCTGGACAACCCCAGGCTATCCAGCGATCCCCGGGCCTGGTTCCACGATGCCACACGCAGCGAAGGCAGTTGGTGGCCGCTGTGGCTGGAGTGGATCAGCCAGCGTTCAGGGCCGCTCAAGGAGCCGCGCGTCGAGTTGGGCAACACCACCTATCCACCCCTGGGGCCGGCACCGGGCACTTACGTATTGGCGCGCTGAACGCATGAAGACCCGTGATCGTATCCTTGAATGCGCCTTGCAGTTGTTCAACCAGCAAGGCGAGCCGAATGTCTCGACCCTGGAAATTGCCAACGAGCTGGGGATCAGCCCAGGCAACCTGTACTACCACTTCCACGGCAAGGAGCCGTTGGTCCATGGCCTGTTCGAGCGCTTCGAGGAGGCATTGATGCCGCTGCTCGACCCGCCACTGGATGTGCGCCTGGATGCCGAGGACTACTGGCTGTTCCTGCACCTGATCGTCGAACGCATGGCGCAGTACCGGTTTCTGTTCCAGGACTTGTCCAACCTGACCGGGCGCCTGCCCAAACTGGCGCGCGGCATGCGCAGCCTGATCAACGCGATCAAGCGCACGCTGGCGGCGCTGCTGGCCAGCCTCAAGTCGCAAGGGCAGGTAACCAGCGAGACCCAGGCGCTGGGGCAACTGGTGGAACAGATCACCCTGACCTTGATGTTCTCACTGGATTACCAGCGCGTGCTGGGCCGTGAGGGCGATGTCGGGGTGGTGGTGTATCAGGTGATGATGCTGGTGGCGCCGCACTTGCAGGCACCGGCGCGCAAGGCCGCCGAGCAGTTGGCGATGAAGTATCTGGAGGGGTGAACGTCAGCGCTATAGTGCCTGAAAACATCGCGGGGCAAGCCCGCTCCCACGCAGCCCGGATGAGTCAGGGCTAACGTGGGAGCGGGCTTGCCCCGCGATAAGGACGACCCGGTATCAGGCCTGAGTGACCGCGCTCACCGGTGCCGACGGCGCGCTGCTAGCGGTAGCTGCGCTTGGCGCGGGTGCCGCAGTAGCGGCGGGTGCCGCGCTGGCCGCCGGAGCGGCTGGCTTGGCTGCTGCCGGTTTAGGCGCTGCCTTCTTCGCTGCTGGCTTTTTCGCCGCAGCAGGTTTTGCCGCAGGTTTGGCAGCAGCAGGCTTGGCTGCTGGTTTCGCTGCAGCAGGTTTGGCCGCCGCGGTTTTCGCCGCAGGCTTGGCCGCAGGTTTCGCCGCAGCGGTCTTGGCAGCAGGTTTAGCCGCAGCCTTGGCCAGTGGCTTGGCGGCAGTCTTGCTCGCCGCCGCCTTGGACACCGGCGTAACCGACGCGCCAGTCAGCTTCTCGATCTGCTTGGTCAGCGTATCGACCTGTTGATGCAGAGCCTTGATCTCGTTGCGGCTCGGCACGCCCAGGCGCGAGATGGCGCTGTTCAGGCGTTTGTCGAAGGCCTCTTCAAGCTCGCTCCACTTGCCCAGCGCACGCTCTTTGACATCCGACACCCGCGAAGTGGTGGCAGACTTGGCGCCGTCGGCGGCCGAGTCGACAGTCTTCTTCGCCTGCTTCTCGGCTTTCTCGCCATCCTTGACCAGTTGATCGAACAGCTTGGGGCCGTCTTGATCGACCTTGGAGTAGATACCCAGGCCAGCCAACCAGATCTTGCGGGAGTACTTCTCGATTCCGCCGATCCAGGAGCTGCCTTCTTTTTCGGTGTTCTTCTTGCCAGCCATCCTGCTCTCCTTATGGTTTGCGCGCGACACGCTCGAGCAACTCGTGCAGTTGTTCCAACTTGATGGACAACGCCTCAACGTCATGTTTAGACGGAATGCCGAGGCGATTCAAGCCACGAGCGACACGTGCATCGAAAGCTTTTTCGATCTTGTCGAGCTGAACCTCGACCTTGCCGCGTACGCGGCTGACTTCTTCACCGGCTTCATCGATCTGGTGATTGGCGGCATCGAGCTTCTTGTCGAGGGTTTTCTTGCCACGCTTCTCGACGCTTTCGCCAGCCTTCACCAGCTCTTTGAAGTACTCGCTGCCTTCCTGACCGACACGGGCGTATGCGCCAATGCCTGCCAGCCAGATTCGACGCGCATAGCTACGCACCTCGCCCAGGGTGCCCTGGGCGTCGTCATTTTTCTTCAAATTGATTTTGGCCATGCTCTGCACCTCACGCTCATAGGGGATGGAGGAACTGCCCATGGATTCAGGGCTTGAGCACAAAGGTAGGGAGAAAAATTAGAATCATCACCCTAAGCGGTGGTGGCTGACACACTTTGCGGCTGCGATGGGCCGCAAAGCGGCCCCAATACACGGACTCAGGCCAGCGCCTTATCCAGCGCCCGCTCGATCTCACCCTTGATCGTGCCGCTCATCATCGACAGCATCATGCCCAGCTTGAGCTCGACGCGAATGCTGTCCTCACCAATGTGCACGCTGCCATTGGCGCCGCTGCGCGACACATCCACGCGGTCACCATTCCACTGGGCCTTGAGGTCGTATTCGCGGGTCAGCTTGTCCACCAGCGCCTCGGCCTTGGCGCGGGCGGCGTCGCGGCCGAGGGCGTGTTTGCGTTCAACGCTGATCTGGGTCATGCGGGCAATCCTGAATATGAAGACAATGCCCTCATTATGCCCGCCCCCGCCGCACGGCACACCCCGCCAAGACAAATCCGCCCGTTGCCCCTAGAATGGCGGTAATTTTTTCCGGTGATGCGATATGAACGACCAGCGCAAAGGCGAACACGCCGAACCCACCACTCATTTTGGCTTCAAGGACGTCCCAGAAAGCCAGAAGGCGAAGAAAGTCGCCGAGGTGTTCCACTCGGTGGCCGCCAAATACGACCTGATGAACGACGTCCTCTCCGGCGGCATGCACCGTCTGTGGAAGCGCTTCACCATCGAGCTGTCCGGGGTGCGCAGTGGCAATCGGGTGCTGGACATCGCCGGTGGCACCGGTGACCTGGCAGCCAAGTTTTCGCGTCTGGTCGGCCCTACCGGCCAAGTGGTGCTGGCCGACATCAACGAGTCGATGCTCAAGGTCGGCCGTGACCGCCTGCTCGACCGTGGCGTTGCCGGCAACATCGAGTTCGTCCAGGCCGACGCAGAAAAGCTGCCATTCCCGGACAACCATTTCGACTGCGTGACCATCGCCTTCGGCCTGCGCAACGTGACCCACAAGGACGAAGCCATTCGCTCCATGCTGCGCGTGCTCAAGCCGGGTGGCCGGCTGTTGGTGCTGGAATTCTCCAAGCCGACCAACAAGCTGATGTCCAAGGCGTACGACGCCTACTCGTTCGCCTTCATGCCGCTGGCGGGCAAGCTGATCACCAATGATTCGGAGAGCTACCGCTACCTGGCCGAGTCGATCCGCATGCACCCTGATCAAGAGACCTTGAAGGCCATGATGGTCGATGCCGGCTTCGACCGCGTCACCTACCACAACATGACCAGCGGCATCGTTGCCGTACACCGGGGGATCAAACCCTGATGCTGTTGGCCGGCCTTCTTGCCAGCGTCGAGCATGGCCTTAACCGCATCCTGCGCATGGACAGCACGGCCCTGCCGCGCCTGGCCGCGCTGGAAGGCAAGGTGATCGCCATCGACTGCGTGCAGCCGGCCTTGCAGCTGTACATCCTGCCCGACGAAGACGGCCTGATGCTTGCCGCTCACTGGGAAGGCGAAGCCGACTGTACCCTGCGCGCGCCTGCCGGCAGCCTGGTGCAATTGGCCTTGGCCAAGGACAAGAGCGCCGTGCTGCACAGCCCGCAAGTCCAGCTACATGGCGACAGCGCCGTGCTGCTCGACCTGGTTGCGGTGCTGCAGGACCTGGAGCTGGACTGGGAGTACGAGCTGTCGCGCTGGCTAGGCCCAGTGCCCACGGCCATGCTCGCCGGCCACGTACGGCTACGCGCACGCTGGACCCGCCAGGGCCTGGCGCGGTTCAGCCAGAACCTGTCCGAGTACCTGGCCGAAGAATCCCGTACCCTGGTCGGCCGCCGCGAAGCCGAAGCTGCATTCAGCGAGCTCGACACCGTGAAAATCGACATAGAACGCCTCGAGGCGCGCATCCGCCGCCTTGCCCGATCCCTTGATACCAGCGATAACGCATGAAGCTGCTCGCCGTCCGCCGTCTGTTGCGCATCCAGCGCGTCGTGATCCGCTACCGCCTCGATGACCTGCTGTTCGACCTGCCCCTGCCTTGGTGGCTGCGCAGCCTGCGCCTGCTCATGCCCTGGCGCTGGCTGCCGCGCAAGGCCTCCGAGCTCAGCCGCGGTGCACGCCTGCGCCTGGCCCTGCAGGATCTGGGGCCGATCTTCATCAAGTTCGGCCAACTGCTGTCGACCCGCCGCGACCTGCTGCCGATCGACATCGCCGATGAGTTGATGCTGCTGCAGGACCGCGTCCCGCCGTTCGACCCCAAGCAAGCGGTAGCGCTGATCGAAGAACAGCTCGGGGCCAAGGTCGGTGAAGTGTTCAGCCGCTTCGACGTCGAGCCGCTGGCCTCGGCATCTGTGGCCCAAGTGCATGCGGCGCGCCTGAAAACCGGTGAAGAGGTGGTGGTCAAAGTGGTACGCCCGGGGTTGAAGCCGGTGATCGCCCAAGACCTCGCCTGGCTGTTCCTGATCGCCAAGGGCGCCGAGCGGGTTTCTGCCGATGCGCGCCTGCTGCACCCGGTGGAAGTGGTCGGCGACTACGAAAAAACCATCTACGACGAGCTCGACCTGCTGCGTGAGGCGGCCAACGCCAGCCAACTGCGACGCAACTTCGAAGGTTCGGAGCTGATGTACGTGCCGCAAGTGTATTGGGACCTGTGCCGGCCAAAAGTGCTGGTGATGGAGCGCATCTATGGCGTGCCGGTCACCGACATGGTGACCCTGGCCGACCAGCGCACCGACATGAAACTGCTGGCCGAGCGCGGCGTGGAGGTGTTCTTCACCCAGGTGTTCCGCGACAGCTTCTTCCATGCCGACATGCACCCAGGCAACATCTTCGTCAGCACCGTCAAGCCGTGGAGCCCGCAGTACATCGCCATCGACTGCGGCATCGTCGGCAGCCTCACCGCCGAAGACCAGGACTACCTCGCACGCAACCTGATCGCCTTCTTCAAACGCGACTACCGCCGCGTAGCGCAGCTGCACATCGACTCCGGCTGGGTGCCAGCGCATACCAAGGTCAACGAATTCGAAGCGGCGATTCGCACGGTGTGCGAGCCGATCTTCGAAAAACCGCTCAAGGACATCTCCTTCGGCCAGGTGCTGATGCGCCTGTTCCAGACCGCCCGGCGCTTCAACATGGAAGTCCAGCCGCAGCTGGTACTGCTGCAAAAGACCTTGCTCAACATCGAAGGCCTGGGCCGCCAGCTGTACCCCGACCTGGACCTGTGGAGCACGGCCAAGCCGTACCTGGAGCGCTGGATGCGTGACCGCATGAGCCCCAAGGCGGTGTTCGGCAACCTGTACAGCCAGGCCGAGCAGCTGCCGCACCTGGCCGACATGACCCGCGACCTGCTCGAACGCCTGTCGCAGCCGCACCTGCACGACCCGCAACTGCCCGAGCGCCGTCGCCAAACCGACAACTGGGCGCTGCGCCTGCTCGGCGCCGGCCTGCTCGGCGGCGGCGCGACCCTAGCAGCCGGCGCGGTCAGTCTCAGCGCCCCCGCTGCCTGGCCGGCCTGGCTGATGCTCGCGGCGGGCCTTTACCTGATCGTGCGCCGATAGCCAGCCGCGCCGCTGGCTGGCACACTAGCGCAACAGGCCCGGTACAGGAGCGGGCCCGGTTTTGGAGTCGACGATGAAAGACTGGCTGGACGAGATCAAGTGGAACAGCGATGGCCTGGTACCGGCGATCGCCCAGGACCACAAGACCGGACGCGTGCTGATGATGGCCTGGATGAACCGCGAATCGCTGGCCTTGACCGCCGCCGAGCAGCGCGCCATCTACTGGTCGCGCTCGCGTGGCAAGCTGTGGCGTAAAGGTGAAGAGTCTGGCCACGTGCAGAAACTGCATGAAATGCGCCTGGACTGCGACGCCGACGTGATCATCCTGATGGTCGAGCAACTGGGCCAGATCGCCTGCCATACCGGCCGCGAAAGCTGCTTCTACCGGGTCTATGAAAATGGCCAGTGGAACACCGTCGACCCGGTCCTGAAAGATCCCGATGCAATTTACAGCGCAGGACACTGACATGAGCGATACCCTGACTCGTCTGGCCGAAGTGCTGGAGGCCCGCAAAGGCGCGGCCCCGGACAGCTCGTATGTGGCCAGCCTGTACCACAAGGGCCTGAACAAGATCCTTGAGAAAGTCGGCGAAGAATCGGTAGAAACCATCATCGCGGCCAAAGACGCCGAACACAGCGGTGATTACAGCGATGTCATCTACGAGACCGCAGACTTGTGGTTCCATAGCCTGGTGATGCTCAGCGCGCTGGGCCAACACCCACAAGCGGTGCTGGACGAACTGGACCGCCGCTTCGGCCTGTCCGGCCACGACGAAAAAGCCGCCCGGCAAAGCTGACCGGTGGGAGCGGGCTTGCCCCGCGATAGCGTCGGCTCGGCCAACACATCATTCAAGGGAGTACACCATGGGTATTTTTGACTGGAAACACTGGATCGTCCTGCTGGTCGTCGTGGTCCTGGTGTTCGGCACCAAGAAGCTGAAAAACTTCGGCGGTGACCTGGGCGAGTCGATCAAGGGCTTTCGCAAAGCCATGAGCGACGAAGAGAACAAGCCCGCCGAGCAGACCCCACCACCGGTGCAGCCCGTGCCACCCACCCAGCAGCCGCACAACACCGCGCCGCTGAACCAGACGCACACCACCATCGAAGGCCAGGCCCAGCCGGTCCAAGAGCCACAGCGGAAAGACTGACCCATGTTTGGCATCAGCTTCAGCGAGCTGCTGCTCGTCGGCCTGGTCGCCCTGGTGGTGCTCGGCCCCGAGCGTCTGCCGGGCGCCGCGCGCACTGCGGGGCTGTGGATCGGGCGGCTCAAGCGCAGCTTCAACAGCATCAAGATGGAAGTCGAGCGCGAAATCGGTGCCGACGACATCCGCCGCCAGCTGCACAACGAGCACATCCTGTCGATGGAACAGGAGGCTCGGCGCATCCTCAATCCGCTGGCCGAACCCGCCAAGCCAGCCGAAACGCCGGCCGCCGCCAGCACGCCTGCAGCCGCTGCGCCAGAGCAAGGCGCAGCGCCAGCCAGCGGCCACGCGGCTACTCCAGCCGATGCCAGCATGCCCGCCAGCCCTGCTACCCCTCCTGAGCCACCCCAGACGCCACGAGTCCCATGAGCGATAGACCGGAACACGATCAGCCAATGCCGCTGGTCTCGCACCTGACCGAATTGCGCACGCGCCTGCTGCGCTGCGTTGTCGTTGTCTTCCTGATCTTCGCCGGGCTGTTCTCGTTCGCCCAACAGATCTACACCCTGGTCTCGGCGCCGCTGCGCGATCACTTGCCGGCCAATGCGACGATGATCGCCACCGACGTGGCCTCGCCGTTCCTCACGCCGTTCAAGCTGACCATGATCGTCGCGCTGTTCCTGGCGATTCCGTTCATTCTCCAGCAGATCTGGGGCTTCATCGCACCGGGCCTGTATCGCCACGAGAAGCGCATCGCCATTCCGTTGCTGATTTCCAGCATCCTGCTGTTCTACGCCGGGATGGCCTTCGCCTACTTCCTGGTGTTCCCGCTGATCTTCGGCTTCTTCGCCAGCGCCACGCCGGAAGGGGTGTCGATGATGACCGACATCGCCAGTTACCTCGATTTCGTCATGACCCTGTTCTTCGCCTTCGGCGTCGCCTTCGAAATCCCGGTGGCGGTGGTGCTGCTGGTGTGGATCGGCGTAGTCGACGTCAAGTACCTGAAGAAGATCCGCCCCTACGTGATCATCGGCTGCTTCGTGGTCGGCATGATCCTGACCCCGCCAGACATCTTCTCGCAGACCCTGCTCGCCGTGCCGATGTGGCTGTTGTTCGAGATCGGCGTGCTGTGCGGCGGCCTGATCCGCAAGCGCGACCATGTCGACGAGGCTGGCGCAGACGACCACAACGACCAGCCGCCAGCGACCCAGCCATGAACCTGTTGTTGCTCGAAGAGGCCGACTTCATCGCGGCCGACCGCGTCGTGCTGGCTGATCGTCGCTTCACCCACATGCAGGAAATCCACCGCGTTGCAGTGGGTGACAGCCTGCGCGTGGGGCGTATCAACGGGCTGATGGGCCAGGCCACAGTGGTACGCCTGGAGGGCCATGAGGCCGAATTGCAGGTCGCCTTCGACCAGCAACCCCCAGCCAAACTGCCACTGACCCTGGTACTGGCGGTACCGCGCCCGAAAATGCTCCGGCGCTTGTTCCAGACCGTCGCCACCCTGGGCGTGCCCCGGCTGATCCTGGTCAACAGCTACAAAGTTGAGAAGAGCTTCTGGCAGACGCCGTTTCTCAACCCCGAGACGATCCGTGACAACCTGATCCTCGGCCTTGAGCAGGCTCGCGACACGGTACTGCCGCAAGTGATCATCGAGAAACGCTTCAAGCCGTTCGTCGAAGACCGCCTGCCCGCCATCGCCGCAGGCACCCTCGGCCTGGTCGGTCACCCCGGCCCCTACCCTGCCTGCCCCCGCGCCGTGAACGAGCCGGTAACCTTGGCGATTGGCCCCGAAGGTGGCTGGATCCCCTACGAAGTCGAGCTATTGGGCAAGGCTGGCCTGGCACCGGTGCAACTGGGCGAACGCATCCTGCGCGTAGAGACTGCCGTCACGGCGTTGCTGTCACGAATTTTCTGACGCATCAGTCAGACCTTTCCCCCATCAAGTTTCCCCGGCGCAAGCCGATGGCCTTTGCAGCACAACAATAATCTGCGCTGCCAAACGCCGGGGAGTCGAACATGTACCAGTGGTTTGCCCAGTCTCTGGGAAATATGAGTGTCAGCCGCAAGCTGGGCTTTGGCTTTGGCCTGGTCTTGCTGTTGACCTTGGCCATCACCTTGACCGGATGGTTCGGTGTGGACAGTGTCACCAGCCGCGGCGATAAGCTCGGCAATATCTCGGTGATCCATCAAGGCACCCAGGAGTTGCGCATCGCCCGGCAGCACTACGCGCGTGATCGCAATGAAGCCTCGGTAGCCGAACTGGAAAGAGCCCTGAGCAGCCTGCAGAACCAGGTGCAGTTCATGCTCGGCCAGATCGAGCAGCCCGACGACCTCAAGCGCCTGGAGCAGCAGCGCGAAGCGGTGCGGCAGTACCAGCAGGCATTCCAGCAGCTCAGACAGGCTGATCAGCAGCGCACTGCTGGCCGCCAAGTGCTGGGCGACAGCGCCGACAAAGCCGCTGAGCTGATCAGCAAGGTCCAGCAACGCCTGCTGCAAGGCGGTGATATCGGCCAGTACCAGGAGGCCGTCGAAGTCAGCGCCCAACTGCAACAGGCGCGCTTCCAGGTCCGGGGCTACACCTACAGCGGCAAAGCAGAGTTCCAGCGCACCGCGCTCGATGCCATCGACCAGGCCATGCCAATACTCAAGGCACTGCCGGGCAAAGTCGGCGCCGAGCACGCTGCCAGCCTGGACGACGCAGCGAGCGCGCTGGCCGCCTATCGGGATGCCGTGATCCAGGTCGGCAATGCCCAGGATGCCAGCGAGCAGGCACTCAAGCACATGGCCGAGCAAGGCACGATCCTGCTCGACACTGCGCAGCAGATGACCCGCTCGCAAACCCAGGTTCGCGACCAAGGCACCCAACAGGCCAAGACCCTGCTTGCCGGCGCCACCGCCCTGGCGCTGCTGCTCGGGCTGATCGCGGCCTGGGCGATCACCCGGCAGATCATCGTGCCCCTGCGCCAGACCCTGACCGCCGCCGAGCGGGTCGCGGCAGGCGACCTGACCCAGAACCTGCAAGTGGACCGCCGCGACGAGCTGGGCCAGCTACAAGCCAGCATGCAGCGCATGACCCTGAGCCTGCGCGAGCTGATCGGCGGCATCGGCGACGGCGTCACCCAGATCGCCAGTGCTGCCGAGGAGCTTTCGGCGGTGACCGAACAGACCAGCGCGGGCGTCAACAACCAGAAGGTCGAGACTGACCAGGTCGCCACCGCGATGAACGAAATGGCGGCCACCGTGCATGAGGTCGCGCGCAATGCCGAACAGGCCTCGGAAGCGGCGCTGGTAGCCGACCAGCAGGCCCGTGAAGGCGACCGCGTGGTTGGCGAAGCCATCGCCCAGATCGAGCGCCTGGCCGGCGAGGTGGTCAACTCCAGCGAGGCGATGAACCAGCTCAAGGCCGAAAGCGACAAGATCGGCAGCGTGCTGGATGTGATCAAGGCAGTGGCCCAGCAGACCAACCTGTTGGCGCTCAACGCCGCCATTGAGGCTGCCCGCGCAGGCGAGGCCGGGCGCGGCTTTGCCGTGGTCGCCGACGAAGTGCGCAGCCTGGCCCAGCGCACCCAGCAATCGACCGAAGAGATCGAGGAACTGATCGCCAGCTTGCAGACCGGCACGCAACGCGTGGCCAGTGTCATGGACGCCAGCCGCGGTTTGACCGACAGCAGCGTCGAACTGACCCGCCGTGCGGGTGGTTCTCTTGAAACCATTACCCGCACGGTGTCCTCGATCCAGGCGATGAACCAGCAGATTGCTACCGCCGCAGAACAGCAGAGCGCGGTGGCCGAAGAAATCAACCGCAGCGTGATGAACGTGCGGGATATTTCTGACCAGACCTCAGCGGCTAGCGAGGAGACCGCCAGCTCCAGCGTTGAACTGGCCAGACTGGGTACCCACTTGCAGGGGCTGGTCGGTAAGTTCCGGCTCTGATGGGTGTCATCGAGGGCTTCTCGCGGGCAAGCCCACTCCTATAGGGCTTGCCCGCGAAGAGGCCCTCGATCACAGCACAACACCCAAGTTAATTCCCGCTCACTTAAGCGACTTTTCCTACACAACTTACAGGTCCAGTCCCACACCCCCTCTGCCGATGAGCAGGCATGGCCATATCACGTGGCCATCACTCTATTGGACGGAGGCATGCCATGTTCGGAAACATCAATCGCAGGTTAGGCAACCTGAGCGTAGGACTGAAGCTCGCCCTGGGCTTCGCGATCGTACTGCTGCTCACCCTGGCCACCACGATCAGTGGCTGGCGCGCCCTCGATGGCGCCATCACCCGCTCGCAACAGCTGAGCGAAATCGTTCGGATCAACGAGCTGGGCAAAGACTTGCGCGCCGAGCGCATTACCTTCCGCGTCCTTGCCGATGACACCAGCAAGGCGCGCATTACCCACATCCTCGAGCAGTTGCAGCACATGCTCAGCACCCTGCAACAACGCAGCAGTGTCGAAGAGTCACGGCAGCTGCTCACGCAGAAACTGCAACAACTGCAGCGGCTGCGTGACGACTTCGCCGCCATGCTGCGCGCCGTCGATCTGCGCAGCCAGACCCGCAGCACCTTGCAGGCGCAGGCACAGAAGCTCGATGAGGTGATCGACGAGCTACAGACTCAAGCCCTGCTGCGAATGCCCGCTGACAACCAGCAAGGAGGTGTTCTGGGGCTGATGGACAGCCTGTCGCGCCATATCGACAACGCCGCTCAACAAAGCCTGGTGCCGGCCTACACCTTCTCCCCCATCGAAGACTTCGCCAAGGTTGGCGAGACGGCCCTGAATGCTGCCGACGTCGCGCTCGATCAGCTCCTAAGGGCCTTGGCCCGGCTCGAATTGCCGCGCAGCCTGATGGAGCAGCCTGCTGCGCAGCTAGCAAGGTATCGCAGCAGCCTTGAACAATACCGCCGCGCGGCAATCAACGTCGAACAGTTGCAGAACAACATGGAGAAGATCGGCGACGAACTTAGCGCAGCGAGCATCGCGCTGGGCGAACAGAAGGTCGAGCAGCGGGACCATGAAGCGCTGGCTGCGCGCTCGCTGCTGACCACGGTCGCTTTGCTGGCATTGCTGCTGGGTATCGCCGCCGGCTGGGTGATCACCCGGCAGATTACCCAGCCGCTACGCCAGACCCTGGCCCAGGCTGCGCGCATCTCCCGCGGCGACCTAAGCCAATTGGAGCCGGTCACACGCCGCGATGAAATGGGCCAGTTGCAGGCGAGCATGCGCGACATGACCCTGAGCTTGCGTGAGCTGATCGGCGGCATCGACCAAGGTGTCAGCCAGTTATCCAGTGCAGCCTCACAACTGGCAAATGCCAGCGAAGACACCAAAGAGCGGATCAACCAACAGCGCGAAGAGACCGACCAGGTGGCCACCGCGATGAACCAGATGAGCGCCACGGTGCAAGAAGTGGCACAAAATGCCGAGCAGGCCTCGCAAGCCGCGACCACCGCCGATCATCAGGCGCAGCTGGGCGATGAAGTAGTGGCCCAGGCGGTCGCGCAGATCGAGCAGTTGGCCGGGCAGATGGATCATTGCCTACGAGCCATGCATCACCTGGCGGGGGAAAGCCTGCGCATCGGCAGCATTCTCGATGTGATCAAGTCGGTGTCAGAGCAGACCAACCTGCTCGCGCTCAATGCCGCCATCGAGGCCGCCCGCGCGGGTGAAGCGGGGCGCGGCTTCGCGGTGGTCGCTGATGAGGTCAGAGGTTTGGCCCAGCGCACCCAGCAATCGACCGAAGAGATCGAGCAACTGATCGCCAGCTTGCACAGTGGCACAGACGAGGTCACCGGCCTGCTCGACAGCAGCAAGCAACTTACCGAACAAAGCGTGGAGCTAAGCCGTAAGGCCGGTGACGCGCTGGGGCAAATCACCCAGACAGTTTCCAGCATCCAGGGCATGAACCAGCAGATTGCCACGGCCAGCGAGGAGCAAAGTGTGGTGGCCGAGCAGATCAATCGCAGCGTGATCAATGTGCGGCAAGTGTCGGATCAGACCAGTGCCGCCAGTGAGCAGACGGCGGCTTCCAGTGGCGAGCTGGAGCAGCTGGGGCAGCAACTGCGCGGGATGGTAGGGCGGTTCAATCTCTAACAACGCGCATCAACGTGGGAGCGGGCTTGAACTGGTCAACTTATTTTGGACACCAGTTAAGGTTTCATGCCGCATCCTTGAGCTTTTTCTCCATGGCTACCGGGGTTTGATAACCGTTGTAGCTGTGGAGGCGCTTCAGGTTGTAGCGGACCAAATAAGCCTGAACGTCAGCCCGCGCCTGTGCTTCGGTTTCATAACCCCCTGCGGGAATCCACTCTGACTTCAGGGCCCCAAAAAAGCGCTCCATGGCGGCGTTATCCCAGCATTGTCCTCGATGGCTCATGCTCTGATTCATGTCGTACTCTTCAAGTGCAGCCCTGAACTTGTGGCTGGTGTACTGGCATCCCTGGTCGGAATGAAACATCACACCCTTCGGCTTGCCGCGGGATTCGGCCGCCATGCGTAGCGCGCTGCAGGCCAGCCTTGCGTCCGCAATCATTGAAAATGCCCAGCCCACCACCCGTCGTGCGTACAGGTCGAGCACAGCTGCCAAGTACAGCCAGCGCTTGCCAACCTGGATATAGGTCACATCCCCGCACCACACTTCGTTGATCGTCGAAACTTTGAAATTCCGCTTCAGCTGATTCTCTGCAATCAGCGCTTCCGCGCCTGAAGAACGGTACCGGTGCGGCCGGCGCTGCCTGCATTTCAGGCCAGCTTCACGCATCAGACTACGCACTTTGTAGCGTCCGACTTTATGGCCGTCACGCCGCAGTTCCTCGGTTAGTGTTCGCGATCCAGCCGAACCTCGAGAGACTTTGAAATGGCCCTCTACAGCCGAGCGTAACTGATCCCGCTCTGGATTTTTCCGGGCTTGGCGTTTGCGCCATGCATAGAAACTGCTGCGCTTGACCCCAAGCACGCGACAGCATTCGACGATACCGTATTGCTCACTCAGCTCGTTGATCAGCGAAAACGATCTTTGGAGTCCCGAAGCAGGAGAGCACTGGCCTTTTTTAGGATTTCGATATCTCGGTCTTTCTGCCGAACCAACGCCTCCAACTCTTGGATTCGTTGTTGATCCGGGGTGATAGCCTTGGCTCCAGCCGGTACCTTGCCCTCTCGCTCCTTGCGCACTTGCTCAACCCAGCGACGCAGGGCTGTAGGCCCAATTTCAAGCATTTCACAGACTTCGGGTACTGATTGACCACCGTCGAGCACCATCTCAGCAGCCCGGATTTTCTGTTCTTTCGAGTATGACTTTCGCACTGATTTTGCCTCCAATTGGGCGCCATCATAGCGCCCGTAGAAGGTGTCCAAAATCATTAGGCCAGATCAGCTTGCCCCGCGATAGCGTCAGCGCCAACAACGCTATCGCGGGGCAAGCCCGCTCCCACGCACCTGTTACCACGCACCTCCTACCAGGCCACGCCCCCCCTGACGACACCCTGTTGCAAGCCTCTGGCTTAGCATCCCAGCAGAGCTTGGGCCTCTACCAAATTTTGCGAACCGCGCAGAAAGCACAAAGGCGACCCTGAGGTCGCCTTTGCTTTAATAACGATCGAAATCGTTACTTCTTCTTACGCACATACAGGACCAGATTGTGGTCCACCAGCTCGTAGCCATGCTCGGCCACGATCTCTTTCTGGCGCTTTTCGATTTCCGAATCGAAAAACTCGATGACTTCGTTGGTGTCCAGGTTGACCATATGGTCGTGGTGGCCGCCATCAGCCAATTCAAACACCGCGTGACCGCCGTCGAAGTTGTGGCGAACAACCAAACCCGCCGCTTCGAACTGAGTCAGTACGCGATAGACGGTCGCCAGACCGACGTCCTCACCAGCTTCCATCAGCGCCTTGTAGACATCCTCGGCACTCATGTGACGCTGCTCGGTGGAGTCCAGCATCTGTAGGATCTTTACTCGAGGCAGTGTCACCTTGAGACCAGCTTTGCGCAGTTCGCTATTTTCAACCATGGTCAGCTTTCTCGCCGATGCTGCTTCGCAGCTTCTCTTAATACGGGTATGATCGGGGTTTACGTTGTCCAGCCAAGATAGTGGAAGTCGCCCACCGATGCAAAAGTCCAAGCTCTTGCTAACCAGCCTCACCATTGTGGGACTGCTCGCACTCGCCGGTTGCTCGTTTCCCGGGGTTTACAAAATCGACATCCAGCAGGGCAATGTCGTCACGCAGGACATGATAGACCAATTACGCCCCGGAATGACCCGACGGCAAGTAAGGTTTATCATGGGCAACCCGCTGATTCAGGACACGTTCAACACCAATCGCTGGGATTATCTCTACAGCCTGCAACCTGGCGGCGGTAAGCGTCAGCAGGAGCGTATGAGCATCTTCTTCAACGAAGGTGATCAGCTCGTGAGCCTGTCCGGCGACTTCATGCCAGGCGTCAGCCGCGACCAGGAAATCCTTGGTGGCAGCGGCGACACTACAGTCAGCCCGAACGCCCAACCAGGCCAGCCGACTCAGCCAGAAGAGAAGCCGGCCAAGCCAGGTTCGGTCGAGGAGTCGATCCAGCGCGAGATCGACACCATCGAAACCACGCCGGTGCCGACCCCAGCCCCGCTGGACACCAACCCGCAATAACGGCGGCGTTAATAAAAAGCCCGGACCTAGGTCCGGGCTTTTTTGTATCTGCTATTTACCGAAGCTTCAGCTATTAAGCTGCTTGGCGCGCTGGCAGAAGGCATCGACCAGGGTATTGGCCGCCTGGTTGAACAGCGGGCCGAGGGTCGCTCGCACCAGTGGCCCGGCATAGTCGAAAGACAGATCGAGGCTGATCTTGCAGGCCTTGTCGCCCAGCGCCTTGAACACCCATACACCATGCAACTGACTGAACGGGCCTTCTTCAAGGTTCATCTCGATCGACTGCCCCGGCACCAGCACATTGCGCGTCACGAACTGCTGGCTCATGCCGCCCTTGGCCACTTCCAGCCGCGCCCGCATGTGGGTTTCACTGCTCTCGATCACTGTCGAGGCCGAGCACCAAGGCAGAAACTGCGGGTAGCTGGCCACATCGTTGACCAGATCGTAGAGCGCCTGGGCAGGGTACGGCAGCAGGGCGGAACGTTGAATATGGGTTGTCATCCAGGCGTCACTTCCAAGGCTGGGCGGCGGCGCTTCTCAGCGCACCGAAAACAGGTTCTGCGCATTGCACAGCGCCTGCATTGTCCGGGATTCGATCCGCAGGCTCAAGCACACCGAAATCCCATAGCCGACGACGCGACGACTGCCTATAATGCGGCCCCTATGGCTAAGCAAAAGAAACATCCGACCGGGACCATCGCGCAAAACAAGAAAGCGCGACACGATTACTTCATCGAACACAAGTTCGAGGCCGGGCTGGTCCTGTCCGGTTGGGAAGTAAAGAGCCTGCGGGCCGGCAAGGCGCACCTGACCGACAGCTACGTGCTGCTCAAGGATGGCGAAGCCTGGCTGTTCGGCAGCCACATCACCCCGCTGACCGCCGCCAGCACCCACGTGATCGCCGACCCGATCCGTACGCGCAAACTGCTGCTGAACAAGCGCGAGCTTGAGCGCCTGGAAGCGGCTGTGGCGCAGAAGGGCTACACCTGCGTGGCCTTGGCGCTGTACTGGAGCAAGCACCTGATCAAGTGCGAGATCGCGCTAGGTAAGGGCAAGAAGGAATTCGACAAGCGCGATACCCAGCGCGAGCGCGATTCCAACCGCGAGATCCAGCGTGCGGTGCGCAACAAGGGCAAGGAAGACTAATTCCTGCTCACCCGCTGTGGGAGCGGGCTTGCCCCGCGATAGCGATGGTGAATGTACCGCCGCCATCGCGGGCAAGCCCGCTCCTACAGGGTCATGCGCTGCTTGTGGGGGCGCAGCTTCTCAGCGCCCGCTGCGCCGCTCTGCCCGCGCCACGCGCTGGGCCTCTTGCTGCGCCTCTTCGAGCACTTCCTGCACATACAAAATGTGCCGGCTCGACACCTCCCGCGCCTCTTCCGCCCGCCCCTCGACAATCGCCTGGTACAACTCGCGATGCTGGCTGATGAGCATGTCGCGCGTCTCTGAACGCTGCTGATACATGCCACCAATGTTGGTCACCACGTTGCGCTTGAGCAGGTCGAACAACCCCCGGATGGTATGCAGCAACACGGCGTTGTGACTGGCCTCGGCAATCGCCAGGTGGAAACTCGCATCCGCCGCGCCCTCCTCCGCCCGGCTGACTTCGTCCTTGCGTGAATAGCAATCTTGCAACGCATCGAAGGCTGCCTTGAGCCGCTCACGATCAGGCTCGGTCGCCCGCTGCGCCGCGTAGTAGGCGCATGACGCCTCCAGCGTGTGGCGAAACTCAAGCAAATCGCGCTGCGCCTCAGGGCTGTGCTCAAGCAACTGCAGCAACGGGTCGCTGAAGGTTGCGCCGAGCGAAGCCGCAACATAGTTGCCACCCCCCTGGCGGCTGACCAACAAACCCTTGGCCACCAACTTCTGGATCGCCTCACGCAGCGATGGGCGCGACACGCCGAACTGTTCAGCCAGAACGCGCTCAGCCGGCAAACGCTGACCCGAGGTCAACGTCCCTTCGAGAATCATCCCTTCCAGCCGCTCGACAATGTCGTCGGACAGGCGCCGTTGGCGGACCTGATCAAAAACCATCACATGCTCTCCACAAACCCCCGTACCGATTTCGGGGGCGCCTATTCTGGCCTATCCAGGCGCAACCGACACGCATCAGTTGGCGTTTTTCGCCCACCGACAACGGCCCGTTCATCGGCATCCGACCAAAGTTTGCCGCGAGACAAATTGACACAGCCGCAGCCACGCTTTTAACCTAGCGTCCAGACATTGTAAATTGGTCTTACCAATTATCCAATGCCAGTGCTGACCAACAACAATTAGGGGCCACCCCATATGCAAACCTGGCAACAACTCTATACCCCTCTGGGAAGCCTTGGCCTGTCCGCACTGGCGGCGGTCATCCCCATCGTGTTCTTCTTCCTCGCCCTCGCCGTGTTCCGCCTCAAAGGCCACGTGGCCGGTAGCATCACGCTCGGGCTGTCGATCCTGGTAGCGATCTTCGCCTTCAACATGCCGGTGGACATGGCCCTGGCTGCCGCCGGTTACGGCTTCCTCTACGGCCTCTGGCCAATTGCCTGGATCATCGTTGCCGCGGTGTTCCTGTACAAACTGACGGTCAAGAGCGGCCAGTTCGAAGTGATCCGCAGCTCGGTGCTGTCGATTACCGACGACCAACGCCTGCAAGTGCTGCTGATCGGCTTCTGCTTCGGTGCCTTCCTCGAAGGCGCCGCCGGCTTCGGCGCCCCGGTGGCCATCACGGCCGCGCTGTTGGTGGGCCTGGGCTTCAACCCACTGTATGCCGCCGGCCTGTGCCTGATCGCCAACACCGCGCCCGTGGCGTTCGGCGCGCTCGGCATCCCGATCATCGTCGCCGGCCAAGTGACTGGCATCGACGCCTTCCACATCGGCGCCATGACCGGCCGCCAGCTGCCGCTGCTGTCGCTGTTCGTGCCGTTCTGGCTGGTGTTCATGATGGACGGCCTGCGCGGCGTCAAAGAAACCTGGCCTGCCGCCCTGGTCGCCGGCCTGAGCTTCGCCGTGACCCAGTACTTCACCTCGAACTTCATCGGCCCAGAGCTGCCAGACATCACCTCGGCCCTGGCCAGCCTGGTATCGCTGACCCTGTTCCTGAAAGTGTGGCAGCCCAAGCGCTCGTTCGTCGAAGCCAAGGGCAGCGTCGGCGCCGCCGTGGTGCAGTCCAGCGGCAGCCAGCCTTCGCCGTACAGCCTGGGTGAAATCTTCAAGGCCTGGTCGCCGTTCCTGATCCTCACCGTGCTGGTGACCATCTGGACCCTGAAGCCGTTCAAGGCCGCCTTCGCCCCGGGCGGCGCGATGTACAACTTCGTGTTCAACTTCGCCATCCCGCACCTCGACCAGCTGGTGATCAAGACCGCTCCGATCGTCGCTGCACCCACTGCAATGCCAGCGGTGTTCAAGCTCGATCCGATCTCCGCCACCGGCACGGCGATCTTCCTCTCCGCACTGATTTCCATGGCAGTGCTGAAGATCAACTTCAAAACTGGTCTGACCACTTTTAAAGAGACCTTCTGGGAGCTGCGCTGGCCGATCCTGTCGATCGGCATGGTGCTGGCCTTCGCTTTCGTCACCAACTACTCGGGCATGTCTTCGACCATGGCCCTGGTTCTGGCGGGCACCGGCGCTGCGTTCCCGTTCTTCTCGCCGTTCCTGGGCTGGCTGGGCGTATTCCTGACCGGCTCGGACACCTCGTCCAACGCCCTGTTCGGCTCGCTGCAGGCCACCACTGCGCACCAGATCGGGGTCAGCGACACCCTGCTGGTAGCGGCCAACACTAGCGGCGGCGTGACCGGCAAGATGATCTCGCCGCAATCGATCGCCGTGGCCTGCGCCGCGACTGGCCTGGTCGGCAAGGAATCGGACCTGTTCCGCTTCACCGTCAAGCACAGCCTGTTCTTCGCCACCATCGTCGGCCTGATCACCCTGGTCCAGGCGTACTGGCTCACCGGCATGCTGGTTCACCACTAAAGTGACAGGGGCCGGATGCGTCACGGCGCATCCGGCAGCCGCCCCTTTCAACCTTTGCAGCGAGATTCCATGATCATTTCTGCCTCCACCGACTATCGCGCCGCGGCCCAGCGCAAGCTGCCGCCATTCCTGTTCCACTACGCCGACGGTGGCGCCTACGCCGAGTACACCCTGCGCCATAACGTCGAAGACCTGGCCAGCATCGCCCTGCGTCAGCGCGTGCTGAAGAACATGTCCGAGCTGAGCCTTCAGACGCAACTGTTCGGCGAGACCCTGAGCATGCCGGTCGCCCTGGCTCCGGTCGGCCTGACCGGCATGTACGCCCGCCGCGGCGAAGTGCAGGCGGCGCGTGCGGCAGCCGCCCACGGCATTCCGTTCACCATGTCGACGGTGTCGGTGTGCCCGATCGAAGAAGTCGCCCCGGCCATCAACCGGCCGATGTGGTTCCAGCTGTACGTGCTCAAGGACCGCGGCTTCATGCGCAACGCCCTGGAGCGGGCCAAGGCCGCTGGGGTCAAGACGCTGGTGTTCACCGTCGACATGCCCGTACCCGGCGCGCGCTATCGCGATGCCCACTCCGGCATGAGCGGCAAGAACGGCCCGCTGCGCCGCGTGCTGCAAGCCATGACCCACCCCGAGTGGGCCTGGGATGTCGGCGTGATGGGCCGCCCGCACGATCTGGGCAACATCTCCACCTACCGCGGCAACCCCACGGGCCTGGCCGACTACATCGGCTGGCTGGGCAACAACTTCGACCCGTCGATCTCCTGGAAAGACCTGGAGTGGATCCGCGAGTTCTGGGACGGCCCGATGATCATCAAGGGCATTCTCGATCCGGAAGACGCCCGTGACGCCGTCAAGTTCGGCGCCGACGGCATCGTCGTGTCCAACCACGGTGGCCGCCAGCTCGACGGCGTGCTGTCGAGCGCCCGCGCCCTGCCGGCGATTGCCGATGCGGTCAAAGGCGAGATCAAGATCCTCGCCGACTCCGGCATCCGCAGCGGCCTCGACGTCGTGCGCATGATCGCCCTCGGCGCCGACAGCGTGCTGATCGGCCGCGCCTTCCTCTGGGCCCTGGCCACCCATGGCGAAGCCGGGGTGAAGAACCTGCTCGAGCTGTTCGAAAAAGAAATGCGCGTCGCCATGGTGCTCACCGGCGCCAAGTCGATCAGCGAGATCACTCGCGATTCGCTGGTGCGCGAACTGGGCGCCTGAACGCCTGCACCCAATACCGCCTGATAATCACCGGGGCACCTCGCGCAACAGACGCGACGGCCCCGCGAGGAGATTGCATGAGCTTGCCCGCCGCGTTCCTCAGAGATGCCGAGCGCCTGATCCCCGCAGACCGCCGTTTTGACGACCCGACCTCGACCCTGGCCTTTGGCACCGATGCCAGCTTCTATAGGCTGATCCCCAAGCTGGTAGTGCGCGTCGAGTCTGAGGACGAAGTGGTCGGCCTGCTGCACCTGGCCCAGCGTGAGCGCGTGCCAGTGACCTTCCGCGCCGCCGGCACCAGCCTGTCTGGCCAGGCCATCAGCGACTCGGTGTTGATCGTGCTGGGGGATAACTGGAACTGTAAGGAGATCCGTCGCCAGGGCGAGCAAATCCGCCTGCAACCCGGCGTGATCGGCGCCCAGGCCAACGCCTGGCTGGCCCCGTTCGGGCGCAAGATCGGCCCCGACCCGGCCTCGATCAACGCCTGCAAGATCGGCGGCATCGTCGCCAACAACGCCAGCGGCATGTGCTGCGGCACTGCGCAAAACACCTATCACACCCTCGCCGGCCTGCGCTTGGTACTGGCCGACGGCACTCGCCTGGACAGTGAAGACCCGGCCAGCGTCGCCGCCTTCGAACAGAGCCACGCCGAGCTGCTCGGCGAACTCGCCCGGCTCGGCCGCGAGACCCGCGCCAACAGCGAACTGGCGGCCAAGATCCGCCACAAATACCGCCTGAAGAACACCACAGGTCTGTCGCTCAACGCACTGGTGGACTACGACCAACCGCTGGATATCCTGCAGCACCTGCTGGTCGGTTCCGAAGGCACCCTGGGCTTTATCAGCGCGGTGACCTACGACACCGTGCTCGACCACCCGCACAAGGCCTCGGCACTGATCGTCTTCCCGACCGTGGAAAGCTGCTGCAAGGCGGTGACGGTACTCAAGCGCCAACCGGTGTCCGCCGTCGAATTGCTCGACCGCCGCAGCCTGCGTTCGGTACAGGACATGCCCGGCATGCCGGTGTGGGTCAAGGCGCTGTCGGACAACGCCTGCGCCCTGCTGATCGAGTCGCGCGCCGCCAGCCAGAGCCTGCTGCACGAGCAACTCGAACTGATCATGGCCTCGATCGCCGACTTCCCGCTGGAGCAGAAAGTCGACTTCAGCGAAGACCCGGCCGTGTACAACCTGCTATGGAAGATCCGCAAAGACACCTTCCCCGCCGTCGGCGCAGTACGCCAGACCGGCACCACGGTGATCATCGAAGACGTGACCTTCCCGGTCGAGCAACTGGCCGAAGGCGTCAACCGGCTGATCCAACTGTTCGACAAGCATCACTATGACGAGGCGATCATTTTCGGCCACGCGCTGGAAGGCAACCTGCACTTCGTCTTCACCCAAGGTTTCAATAGCGCACAGGAAGTGGCACGCTACCAAGCGTTCATGGACGACGTCGCGCAACTGGTGGCGGTCGAATTTGGCGGCTCGCTCAAGGCCGAGCACGGCACCGGACGCAACATGGCGCCCTTCGTCGAGCTGGAGTGGGGGCATGACGCCTACCAACTGATGTGGCAGCTCAAACGCCTGCTCGACCCCAACGGCATCCTCAACCCGGACGTGGTCCTGAGCGAAGACCCAGCCATCCACCTCAAGCACCTCAAGCCCCTGCCGGCGGCCGACGAGATCGTCGACAAGTGCATCGAGTGCGGCTTCTGCGAACCGGTCTGCCCGTCCAAAGGCCTGACCCTCAGCCCGCGCCAACGCATCGTCATGTGGCGCGACATCCAGGCCAAGAAGCGCGCCGGCGAAGACGTGCGCGAGCTGCTGCGCAGCTATCAATACCAAGGCATCGACACCTGCGCCGCCACCGGCCTATGCGCCCAGCGCTGCCCGGTCGGCATCAACACCGGCGAGCTGGTGAAGAAACTGCGCGGCCAGGCCGCCGAGCACGAGAAGACCGCCGACTGGCTGGCCGAGCACTTCCACACCGCCCTGCGCGGCGCCCGCTTCACCCTGGCCGCCGCCAACGGCGCACGCAAGCTGCTCGGCGCGCCACGCCTGGGGCGGATCAGCGCCTCATTGAGCAAAGCCAGCAACGGCCGCCTGCCGCAGTGGACCCCAGCGATGCCGCAGCCACTGCGCGCCATCGACTTCGGCCCGGCAAGCAACGACGCCCGACCACGGGTGGTGTACCTGGCCGCCTGCGTATCGCGGGTCATGGGCCCGGCCTACGCCGACCGCGAGCAAAGCTCGCTGCTCGACAAGACCCGCGCCCTGCTGGAGAAAGCCGGTTACCAGGTGGTGTTCCCCGACAACGCCGACAGCCTGTGCTGCGGCCAGCCGTTCGCCTCCAAAGGCTACGCCGAGCAGGCCGAGCACAAGCGCCAGGAGCTGATCAACGCCCTGCTGCATGCCAGCCGCGGCGGGCTTGACCCGATCTACTGCGACACCAGCCCCTGCACCTTGCGCCTGGTGCAAGACCTGGGCGAAACCCGCCTGGACCTGTACGACCCGGTGCGCTTCATCCGCACCCACCTGCTCGAGCGCCTGGAGTTCACCCCCCAGGAGGAGC
The DNA here is from genome assembly GCF_051129895.1 of Pseudomonas sp. Je.1.5.c. Classification (NCBI taxonomy): domain Bacteria; kingdom Pseudomonadati; phylum Pseudomonadota; class Gammaproteobacteria; order Pseudomonadales; family Pseudomonadaceae; genus Pseudomonas; species Pseudomonas sp. Je.1.5.c. Next base: position 66,979 of record NZ_JBCPSP010000020.1, on the reverse strand, counting down.
CGGTGGCCGTGCATGTCACCTGCAGCACCCAGCACCTGGGCGAAAGCCAGGCGCTGATCGACCTGGCGCGGCGCTGCAGCAAACAGGTGGTGATCCCCGAAGGCATTCACTGCTGCGGCTTCGCCGGCGACAAAGGCTTCACCACCCCAGAGCTCAACGCCCACTCGCTGCGCAGCCTCAAGGATGCGGTGCAGTATTGCAGCGAAGGCATCTCGACCAGCCGCACCTGCGAGATTGGCCTGTCGAGCCACAGTGGGATCGACTATCACGGGCTGGTCTATTTGGTAGACCGCGTGACCCGGGCGCGGAGTATCTGATCAAGCGCGGTGTTTGTGGGGCGACCTGAATGATCACATCATCCATGATCGCCCCGGGCCCTTTGCGGGGATCTGAATGAACACTTCATCCACAGCCGCCGCGAACCCCGTGGATCTGAATGAACACTTCATCCATAGCCGCCGCGAACCCCGTGGATCTGAATGAACACTTCATCCATAGCCGCCGCGAACCCCGTGAATCTGAATGAACACTTCATCCATAGCCGCCGCGAACCCCGTGGATCTGAATGAACACTTCATCCATAGCCGCCGCGAACCCCTTGGATCTGAATGAACACTTCATCCATAGCCGCCGCGAACCCCTTGGATCTGAATGAACACTTCATCCATAGCCGCCGCGAACCCCGTGGGAGCTGGCTTGCCTGCGATCGAGGGCAAAGCCCTCGCCTACGGCCTCCAGCCGTAAGACATTTCCGAACCTGCAACCAAATACTTCAGCTCAACCACGCTTGGGAATTACCCTACGACCGCTACAGCCGTTTCGCTGTTGTTGAGCACGAGCATCAGGGCTAATTTCCTCGGGTCGTCGTATTAGGCGACCCGGTGTGAGAGCCTGAGACCTAGCTGTAGCCATATGGCAGCTGTGCGCGGGCAGGATTCGTCCTGGCCGGGTTCCTAGGTCTCCGGTCTCTCACCCCGCGAACAGCTGCCACCCTAATCCTGTGAGAGGGATTTCGCTGGGAGCTCCTGACCGACCCTAGGAGTTGCACCATGAAAAAGCTCGTCCCCGACCCACCCCACCTCAAACTGCTCACCCCCTCTGACACCTGCACCCGGGCCACCCCCAACCCGAACACCCCCTCCCCCGCAGCTATCAAGGAATGATCAGATGACCCACGACCTCAGAAACTGGAAAACCGCCGGTAGCGAAACCTTCCTCGACCTCTACCGCATCCTGCCCGGCGTCCCCGCCGAGCGCGCTTTCGAAGAACTCTCGACCATGCTCGGCCTGATCCGCCACCTCACCCTCGAAGCCGAGATCAACGGCGATCACATGGCCCTCGGCGCAGCCCGCTACCTCAGCGCCTTCGCCAAGGCTGTGGCCGATGACATCGAACTGGGCAAGCTCTACCCCAACGCCCAGCCCTGACAGCGCGCCCTATCTGCCAGCCAGCACTTGGATTGAACCCACGCCCGAGCGCCACAGTCCACCCTTCAGGCCCACCTTCCAGAGGCCTTGCAGAAGGAGACACCCATGAAAGGTACTGCTCTCTCAGCCCTATTCGCGGCGGCCACCCTGCTGGCTTCCCCCGTGTTCGCCGCCGACGACCTGTGCGCCCTGAACCTGCAGAAAATCGACGACAGCATGGCCACCGCCGGCGCCACCTCCGAAGGCCTCGACAAAGCCCTCACCGAGCACGTCGACAAAGCCAAGGCCGCCCAGGCCTCCGGCGACACCAAAGAATGCATCGCCATTACCAGCAAAGTGCTCGAACGCCTGGAGAAAACCGACAAAGGCAGCGGCACCAGCGGCGGTAGCGGCGGCGCGTGAGGCCCGGCACGGGCGACGACAGGACCAGTTGTCGACGTCGCCCGCGCAAAGGCGTATACTCCGCCTTGCGTGCTGAAAAGCACGTTCAGCTAGAGCTGAGTGTGGGGCCGATTAGGATTCGACGCCGGTCACGAAACTCTAGGTGCATGCCGAGTTGGTAACAGAACTCGTAAATCCACTGTTGCAACTTTCTATAGTTGCCAATGACGAAAACTACGAGGGTTACGCTCTCGCTGCGTAAGCAGCTGAGCCCGCTCTCCTGGTAGCTTCGGCTCCAGCAATCACTAGGGGATGCCTGTAAACCCGAAGTGATTGTCATACAGAACAGGATCGTCGTGTAGCACGTTGGGGGCAAAGCGACTAAAACTTACCCAACTCGTCCAAAGCACCCTGCCACTCGGGCGGCTGCGGATTAACTCAGTAGAGACGGCTAAGCATGTAGTACCGACAGCGGAGTACTGGCGGACGGGGGTTCAAATCCCCCCGGCTCCACCAAATGATCAAAAAAAGACGTCCACGGACGTCTTTTTTTGTGGCTAAAACCCAGAAAATACGGGGCTTTCAGCGACATAACCATCCCACAACGTCCAGCACAAGCCATGGCCAGCGGCATTCCAAATGGCATTCCAAGCCTACTGATGTTAATTTTTGGAATGCCAAATCACGTTCGGAACCACCATGTGCGCTCAAGCAACCCGTCTATCTGAACTCAGAGTGAAATCTGCCAAACCATCAGAAAAGGACTATGTCCTGTTCGATGGAGCCGGCCTCCAACTTAGAGTGAGAAGCAATGGCTCCAAGCTGTGGAACTTCAACTATCGGCATCCGATAACGAAGAAGCGGATCAACATGGGCTTGGGAACCTTCCCCGAGGTTTCATTAGCACAAGCGCGCAAGAAAACTCTCGATGCTAGAGAGGTGCTTGCTAGTGGCATTGATCCGAAAGAGATACGTGATGCTGAACTGCAGGCTAAAAAAGCAGCGACAGAGCACACGCTCCAGAATATAGCGACGTCTTGGTATGAGCTCAAAAAAGATGCGGTAACCCCCGCCTACGCCGAGGACATTTGGCGCTCGCTTACGCTGCATGTCTTTCCCGATCTGGGCGGCACACCGATAACATCCATTACAGCGCCGAAGGTCATCAGCCTTCTCAAGCCGCTCGAAACTAAAGGCAGCTTGGAAACCGTCAAACGCCTTACGCAGCGACTCAACGAGATCATGACCTACGGGGTCAACTCAGGCCTGATACCCGCCAACGCACTTACCGGGATTGGTAGCGTGTTCAAGAAGCCGAAGAAAAAGAACATGCCGGCTTTACACCCCGATGAGCTAAATGAGCTCATGGTTGCCATCGCGAACTCCAGCATAAAAAGAACCACTCGATGCCTGATCGAGTGGCAACTGCATACGATGACTCGCCCCGTTGAGGCTGCCACTACTCGCTGGGCTGATATCGATTTCGAGAAAAGGATCTGGACGATCCCGGCTGAGCGCATGAAAAAACGTTGCCCGCATACGGTGCCGCTTACAGATCAAGCATTGGCCATTCTGGAAGCGATCAAACCCTATAGCGGGCACCGTGAATATGTGTTCCCTGCTGACCGCAATCCGCACACTCACTGCAATAGTCAAACGGCCAACACGGCCTTGAAACGTATGGGTTTTGAGGGACGCTTGGTCAGCCACGGAATGCGCTCAATGGCCAGTACCACGCTCAATGAACACGGCTGGGAGCCTGAATTGATAGAAGTAGCCCTTGCTCACGTCGACAAGGATGAGGTTCGTAGCGCCTACAACAGGGCTGACTACATCGAGCGCAGGCGCCCTATGATGGCTTGGTGGAGCGAGCAGATTCAAAAAGCTGCTACCGGAAACTTATCAGTAACAGCGGTAAAGAGAACTCACGACAATACGGCCGTTGCGAGATGAAACAAGCCAATAATTAGAACTTAATATTTGCGATATCTTTTTTTCGCAAACCCTCAATAATCATATATTTTCTTGTCGTGAGTTTAGACAAATGAACTACATGAATGAAATTCCAGTCATCGATCTTTTTGCAGGCCCCGGGGGACTTGGAGAGGGATTCTCGTCGATAGGTGGCCACCTAAAAGGCACACGCAAGTTCAAGTTACGCGTCTCGATCGAGAAAGACCCAGTGGCTCACGCGACGCTATCCTTACGTGCGTTATTCCGTGCTTTTCCTAAAGGTGAAGTACCGGAGGCTTACTACAGGTACATTCGGGGTGAGATTACCCGCGAAGAGCTATTCAAGCATCCGGACGTCCCAGCGGAAGCTGTGGAGGCCTCGCAAGAGGCAAAGCTCGCAGAGCTTGGCAAGGATTCACATGAGGACATCGACCGTTGGATCAGCAAAGCCCTGAGTGGCGCAAATGAATGGGTTCTCATCGGCGGTCCGCCCTGCCAGGCGTACTCGGTAGCTGGCCGCGCCCGTCGAACCCGCGAGACCCTGGAGGAATTTGAGAGCGACGAGAAGCACTTTCTATACAAGGAATACCTGCGGATTATTCGCGAGTTCAGACCAACGATCTTCGTCATGGAGAACGTAAAAGGCATCCTGTCCTCGCAACACAGTGGATCGCACATCTTCCAACAGATTCTCGAAGACCTTTCGAGTCCCGCAGGAGATCTTTCGTACCGCATCCGCTCCTTTGTCGTCGCTGACGAAGCGGAAAACCTGGATCCGCACGATTTCATCATCCAAGCCGAGCGCTACGGCCTCCCACAAGCACGACACAGAGTCATCTTGTTCGGTGTTCGCTCTGATGTCGTATCGAACTGCCCCGCATTACTGGAGCGTTCTCACAACTTGGTGCTGGAACCCAGTCAAACGGCCTTTACCGTTGGCCAAGCCTTATCGGGACTCCCCCCACTGCGCAGCAAGATTTCAAGGGGAGGAGACTCCCTTGAATCTTGGCTTGCGGCATTGAATGAGGCCAGTTCTATCCTTTTGCGCCCTTATGTAGCCGGTCGAGGTGATCTAATAGATACCATGCGAACTGCAGCGGCCAACGCACAGCGATTAAACTCAAACGGTAGTCGGTTCATACCTTGGAACGTAGCGCCAAAGATGAGCCCCAAACAACGGGAGTGGTTCCTCGACCCCAGGCTTGGGGGAGTCCTGCAGCATGAGGCAAGGAGTCATATGCGCTCTGACCTGCACAGGTACATTTTTGCTGCTACCTTCGCAAAGCTGTACGGAACTTCACCGAAAATACACCAATTTCCCGAGCAACTCCTACCAGCTCATGAGAACGTTTCTTCCGCCTCAGTCCCCTTCAGTGACCGTTTCAGGGTTCAAATGGAGGATTGCCCATCTACGACTGTTGTTGCCCACATAGCCAAAGATGGCCATTACTACATACACCCCGATCCGAGTCAGTGCCGGAGCTTTACTGTTCGCGAAGCTGCACGACTGCAGACCTTCCCTGATAATTACTTCTTTGAAGGTAACAGAACACAGCAGTACACACAGGTCGGAAACGCCGTGCCACCACTTCTAGCGCGGAAAATCGCAGCTATCGTTGCAGCAGTCATCGACTCTTATCGAGCAGGGAAAACTCGCCAAAAATTGCAGGGCCTCTGATCCAGGCGGACAGCATATCGGGAAAGGCTTCCAGTGCCTGAGAGTCTCGGGTCAGACACTCCCAGACAACGACAACTCGCCAGCCTGCCTCAGCCAACGCGATCTGCGCCCTGCGATCCCTCTCTACATTAGCCTCAAGCTTTCTCCGCCAGAACTCGGTGCGAGTTGAAGGGATCTTTGTCTTGAAACAACCTTGATGCATGTGCCAAAAGCAGCCGTGCACAAAAAGCGCGACCCTCCACTTGGGAAGAACGACATCGGGGACTCCGGGCAAGTCCTTCCTGTGCAACCTGAAACGAAAACCGGCCTTGAAAAGGACACGACGTACAAGCATCTCGGGCTTGGTGTCCTTTCCTCGTATTCCCGACATCATCCGACTTCGAGTCAGTGTGTTAACTACATCTGTCACAACCCTCCTCGGCGCGCCTCAGGGACATCGACCGAAGGCGCAGAGAATGGTCGAGAGAACATGGCCTCTCGGCACTCTGGCCGCTTTGCCCACTCGGAGATCATCCTACCATTTGCGGTGTCATGGAGACGGTCATAGACTTCCCGAGCCCAAATTTCGATCTGCTCAACAAGCTGAGGAGATACGCCTTGTCTACTCCAGATCCGCTCAAGATCAAATGACTCGCCGTAAGTCTTGGAAACCACTGCGACAGTGTAAGCAGCAACGTTTGCGAGAAAGGCCGGCACCAATGGTCGTGCCGCCTTGTGAACTGCTTTGAAGAGTAATGCCTTCGAGACAACAGCCTTGAAATAGGCCACATCCGGAGTGAAAACCTCTCCTTCAGCTTCCCCCTCAGTCATATCGGACATAAACCGATCAAAGCACTTCTGTGCACCAAGGCTGACAACGTCAGCCTGGCCATCCCACGCCTTGGAGTACTTCGCCAACTCGGTTTTCGTGATCTTCCTAGAGGTTGGGACGGAGTCCTTCAGCGCGCGCAGCTTCGCAGGGGTAACACCATCACGTGCAAGAAGAGTGTTGTAACTGCCAGCAGCTCTCTCGTAGAACCATCGCCCTGTACCATCAGGGCAGTAGACAGAAAGAGACAGCCGCTCAATATCAACATGAAACGGCTTGTTGGCCGATAGGTCTGATTGGCGAACAGCATTTTGACTATTGGCATAACGCGAGATATCGGAGACAAGGGCTTCCTCTTTTGTAGGATCCTCCTCCTTCATGACGATGATTTTGGCTGGGACGCGAACCTTGCTCAAATCCGTGTCAGCATATTTCTTCTTGGCGAAGAAAATGGAGGCTGTCGTTTGACCGCCATTCACGATTTGCATACCGCGCAACCAAGCGATACCTGGTGATCCGTCCACGGCACGATCAAGCCGCATCTCATCAGCGACTAATACAATCCCGTTGTTGTAAGCCATGAATCTTTCCGGCGCATTCCGAAGGGTATTCTGAAGCCCCGCATTCACACCCTTCGCCTTAACGCTTAGGAATGAGCGGACATTGGCCTCAAGTAGACGAGGTCCGAACCTCTCGTAGACAAACCGAAGTGCTTCACCCGGGATAGCGGTAAGTGCATAGTCATAGTCTCCTGTTTCACCAGGTACGAAAACGCATGGTAGTGGAGAGCCAGACACCTCATTGAAATCAACAACAAGCTCATCACGTGGCTTACCTTCGGAGCGATGGCGGAACAGCCGCTCAATGTCCATGACCTCAAGCTTCACGGACTTCCCACCAACATCTCGGGCCTTGAAACTCTTCGACTTGGCTATGCCGTCCGTAAGTACGTAGACGCGAACCTGCTCAAGCCCGTCATAGATTTCCCGAATCGTAAGCGCAAGGGAATGGACGTCACTTGAGGGATCGAGCTTATCGGCGATACGTCCCGCCGCACAGAGTTCCAAAAAGCGGACACACTGGGCCGCCGCTGTCTTAACGTCTTGATCGGGGATCGAGCTCAGGCTTTCGAAACCCTCGTAGAGACTGACGAACAGGTCGAGCTGGTCAGCATCTTCAGACATGGCATAGCCACTCAAGCGCAGATTCGCGTTGCCGACCTTTCCCTGAAAGTGGCAGACAACTGGCTCAAAAGTCATTCCTGCATCAACAAGATGCTGCATCACCACTTCGGAAAAAACGAGTTCGGCAAAGGGGGAGCCGTCACTCATCTGAGCAGCTATCTCGCCCCTGGTCTCAGCGAAAAAATCATCAAGGGTCATCCGTTTACTCCTAGTAGCCTCAGAGCCGCATCGAGATCCGAGAGGAAGTCCCCGGCGTGCTCCAGATTGATTTCGTATAGAGCTCGACTGATACCGATGGGAACGGTTCCAGGAGTCAGCCGCGGAAAACCTTCGGACACAGAGAGAATTCTCCTCTCCTTCAGTTCGAACCTACGGGTGTAATGGCTCAAGTGACCTTCGTAGTAGCCAGAAACCATGAGCCTTTCTCTGAGGAAAATGGCCGCTCCTGGTTCACCGTCAAGGCGTTGCTCGATATCCGCGACCATCTCTGGAAGGGTGAGACCACCCTCCCCACGCGAGAACCGCATAGCCGCGAGGAAGAGTGGCGACGCCACAGAATCGTCCAACTGCTCAAGGGAGCCTATTTTCACCGGGAAGCCAGACGAGGACATCGTCGCCTTGACCTCAATTGCTCCGTCTCCCAACAGGAAGTCTTGGGGGGCGTCGTCGGGCCCCACCCAGCCCTTGAGCCCCCCTTCAGCAGGAACCCCCGAATCCAAGAGAGCGATCAAGAAGGCAAGCTCGCCCGCCAGACCTAGCTCCGCCTCGGGGCTAAGAGAACTCGCGCCACGCGACATGAATTTCTGCCAAGCAACTACTCGTCCGATTAAAACCCGTAACAGCTTGGCCTCGGAAACACCAGCAGCGGCGGCCTCGTCCATAGCTCCGGCCACATCGCAAGCCATAGCAGCGAAAAGTTCAACGCTTCCGGCTGTTTGGCGAGTCAGCGCCAGCCTAAGCAGCCTTTCACTTGTTGAATCTACTTTCTCGACCGAAAAGCCCTGCCCCTCGGGTAGCTTCTCGGTTCGAGCCAACCTGGCGGTAGGAAAGCAGAACAATATCGCCTCGGCGTTGGCCGGCGAGCGGCGCCCCGCCTGAACTTCGACGGGGCCCGCTGGATGTAGGGAAATTGCCTGCCAACCTGGACCGGAATCACTGCTGGATAGTGACGACCAAGCTAGTAGGAACTCTTCACTCGGACGGGCCATATTCTTGCTTCCAATATAGGAGATTGACTTCGTACTCCACGCTAATCGGGTTGTCGCTGGAGGGGAACGCAATTGCGAAAGCCATGATGGGCTTGCTCCACCCGGGAACGATAAGCCGCTCAGGCGCTTTGTCCTTGTAGAAGTAGGGCGTGAGCGGATAAAGCAGAAGCAACCCGCAGTCCACGTCACCTCCAAGTTTTCTACGAGCTTCGCGGATGCCCTTGCCGCTGGGGAAGTTCGGTAGCTTCTCCCGACCACGGGCGGGGTCGGGCTTCCAAGATGCGCGGGTGAGAGTCAGTGCCTCGCGCCAGGAGTCATCGCCAAGGTCGATACCTTCATCCTTGGGGTCAGTGAGCACACCGATAGCAAAGTTCTTGGGATCGATATTCTCAGGATCAACGGAGTCCTCAGTCTTGCGAATCGAATAGGTCGTTGAAGGATCACCGCCGGGGAAGATATGCGGATCCCCTACACCATTGCCGCCGCCGAGCAGCGCGACGCTCCACTTCTTCAATTGACCGGTGTCGACCATCTTGGTGATGAACTCTGACAGCACTGCGGCCTTGGCACTGGTGGCATTCGGATGGGTCACATACGAACCAAGGAACGCAAGCACCTTGGATACATCAACATCTTTCCATAGGCGGGCACTTGGCCAGGAGTCCGGATCGCCATCGCGGCCATACTTCGGTGAGTCCTCCCATGGCCCCGCAAGCGATCCGATCAGGGCGTCCGTTGCGTCGAGATTCTGCTGTTGAATCTTGGCATCGCGGTGAAACAGGATTGTCTGCGGGCGGGTACCGCTGTAAGTCAGCGAGAGCGTCTGCGCATTGCGCATCTTCAAGGGGGAGGTGACGGTGAGCACCTCATGCGACATCACTTTGAGCCCATACTGATCCGGCGTCAGTTTGGCCTCAGCCATGAAGTCGAACTCTTCCCGCAGCTCCTCTGATGCGTCGGCAATGTGGCCGAACCATTTCACCAGATCGGGAGACGTGTAGAGGCGGCACAGGTCAAGGTATCCGGGGCGGTAGCCGAACCAGCGGCCCATTTGCATGAGCGTGTCATACATCTTCGTCGTGCGCACAAAGTAGCTCACACACAACCCTTCCAACGTCAGGCCCCGGGCAAGCTTGTCACCGCCAACCGCGATCACCTTGAGTGCCGCACCTGGTGTCGCATAGTCGAGCGCGTCCTTGGCCATTCCATTGATCGAACGGATCTCAATGTCATGCAGCACTTCGGGCAAGACGGCGAGGATGTCGTCCCAGCTCGGCATGGTTGGCGGACACTCCTCGACCGGAGAAAGCACCGCGACCTGGTCGCGGACTGGGAGAAAGTCTTCGTCCCAGAGCCTGCGCAAGTGATCTAGCAGCGCCTCGGCGCCGATGCCGCGGTTGATCTTCTGGCGCATGCGACGCACGGCTTCCTCGATCTGCTCTCGCACATGGTTCTGCACATCTACGTAGCGAGTGACGTGAACCAGCATTGAGCTGTGCTGATCCCCTTGACCGCGTAGCTCTCGCACCGAGCAGGCCAAGACGAAAGCATAAATTGCCTCGCGCAGAGAAGGTGGAATGCTCTCTTGTCCGTTGTAAGTAGGGACATGCGCTTTATTGTGCTTCGGCGGCATCCACCCCGAGTCCGCCTCAGGATCGTAGTGATCCGCAATATCCCGGGATAGGGGAAGAGCTCCCTTGCGCCCCTCCTTGGTCATCTTGCCGAACATGCGGGCGGGGCCCACATAGTTGGAAGGGGCGGCCAGGTTGATAATGAAAGATTTGGGGAAGAGATCCGGGCCTTCCTTGGCCGTCGCGCCCTTATGATGGATGAAGATATTGGCGAAAGGTGTTGCCGTGTAGCCGACGTAGGCCTTACGCGTGAAGGCGTGCAAGACTTGACGGATGAGACTGTTGATGGTCTTGGGCTGATGCTCTTCGTCCGGCGTGCCGTCATCATTGAACATCTGCTCGCCCGTGTCGACGGACGCGTTGTCCGCCTCATCGTCGATCATCAACAATGGAAGCTTCGTCACCAGCTTACGACCATCACTCGCGCTGGTACTATCAGCCACACGCGTTTGAATCCAGTTCAGCAGGGCCGTAAGGACCGTTTTCTGCTTCTTGACGACGAAAAGCCATGGCCGCTCCTCGGGCGAAATGCCGTGAAAGTGTTTGGCAATGGCCTTGCTAAAATCACCGTTCTCCGCGCGTGTAGTTGCAGAATTGGTCTTCAAGTCTTCGCCGAACTCGGCCACGCCAATGGGCATACCCGGATCACGATCGATAGTCGTCTCGTATCCCAGGAAGCTTTCTTCTAGCCGCATCTGGGTCTGCGAGCGCAAGTTGTTGTGCATACCAGCAAGCACAATGATGATTTTGTAGCCTGCGTCGGCGGCCTTACAGATAAGCCCGGAGTAATTGCTGGTCTTGCCGGATTGCACATGCCCAACGACAAGTCCCCGGCGATCCCAATCATCTCCCCGCTGTGGGTCTTCTAGCAGGCCAAGGATGTCGTCGGTGGCCTCATCGAGCCCTTCGACTACCGTGTCGGATAACTTGGACTCCAAGAAGTCCCCGTAGCGTCGCCAGTAGTGCCAGTCGCGCTTGCGAGCCGCAGTGAGCCAGTCAATGTGGCCCACGTTGTCTCTGAGCGTGGTCGATTTGCCGATCCAATGGCTGAAGCGCTGGATCAGAGTGGCAACGGCTTTGCCCTGATCTACAGCTTGCGGTGAATCGCTTGCAAACATTGCCGTCGCAAGCTGAACCTTCTCGGCAATGAAGGTCGGGGTAATCTTGGATTTGTCCTTCTCGGCCTTCACCAATCGCTGTGCGGTGGCAATAACATTTTCCAGCAGTTCAGCTTGCGCTGCTGCCTCTTCCGCTGAGGTCATTGGTTCTCCCCTAATTTGGCGACCAGCGTTGGGTAATTTTGAAATGGCTCCGTCCTGAGCATCGACTTGCGAGCCTCTTCGACGCTCAAGCCTTTACGCTCGATCAAGTCGTTGAACAGTACGCTTGCCACCTCGATCACGGCTGCATTGGGCTCGCCATCGAAGCCGGTTCGCGGTGTTTCTTTATTCTCGGCTGTATCGAGCCATATCCGCTGGACAGGTACCGTTTCCTCGACGACCCGCAGCATTGCCCGGACAAGGTCAGCTTTTCCGCCAACCGACTCGATTACCGCAGCCACTGCCGGATGCCCCTCGTCGATGCGGTAGCGCACACCACCTTTAAGTCGCTCGACACGCCATGCTTGTTGCTCAACCTTGAGACCTCCTGGGCCTGGCATTGGCGATCCACGAAATGCAAAGACTCTTCTAGCCCGCTCTCTCGTATCCTCAGCTAGTTTCGTCAGCCATGGGCGTACAGCCACTGGAGGCCGTGCGGTTGACTTCTTGACATCGATCTTCCAAGTGGCATCGGCAGTGTTAGGAATGTCCAACCTGATTCTGGCAAGCCTTTGAGGCTCCTCTCGGTTCCATGCACGCCCCTGCCCCAGCCCGAGCCATCCGCCTGCCAGAAGCAAACGCCGGTTGCGATAAACGTAAAATCCCTGCTGGGATGTCCACCCCTCTGGCCCACCGGCCTTACGGTACTCCTCCTCGGAGATTCGATCCTTGTGCGGCAGTACATGGCATTGGGCCTCAACAAGGCCTGAGGGTGTAAGGATCTGGGCGACTGGCGAATGCCACGGCTTCGCAGGGTGGCCTGTCATAAAGGGATCCCAAGGGCTCACCAGCTTGCCGTTTATGAACAGCCGAAAAACCGGATTTGGCGCCTCCAGCAAGCGGTGGAAAATCATTGCCAAGCGTAGCTCGACATCGTCTATCAAGTCTGCAAAGTGGTCGAGGTCATAACCAGGTGTAACGATTCGGTCCAACCGCTCCCACAGAACTATTGTTCCAGAGCAGAGTGTTTCGGCCGGCTCAACGAAAGCTTCGGAACCAAGAGTCGGCCCCTCAAACATCTTCCACCCATCATCCGGTGCAGCAGCAATAGCATCGAGATCCCAACGCAGACAGGATACGGGGCCACTCGCCTTTCGAGACGCGACAGTGAGACAGCGGCACTGAGAAAAGGATGCAGTTTTTAACCCCATTCCAAATCGGCCGAGATCACTAGGCTGACGCTCATCAAGAGGGCTCTTGGCTCCCAGCGTCATCGCAGTCTCCAACTCAGCGTCATCCATTCCTCGACCATCGTCCAAGATGGAAATCCGACTTTTCTCACCATCCCAGTCGAATTTCACATGAACCACTGATGCTCCAGCGGAAACGCTGTTATCAATCACATCTGCCAAAGCAGCTGCTGTCGAATAACCGAGCCCACGCAGGGCTTCCAGCATCGCCCCCGCTCGTGGCGGAGCAAGTCGGGTTCTCACGTTCATTTGACGTAGGTATTTCCTAAATGAAGAGCAAATCCGGCATTCATGAGTTTCCGGGCAATACTGCGAATAGCGGCATCTGATCGTGCCGCAAACGACACGCGGATTTGTCCGCCATGGGGACGAGCGTCCTCTACCGTAAGCCCTAACATTCGAGCCTCTTCGAGAAGCTCGGAAAGCAGCTCATATTGACGCTCAGATACTACCTTAGGGCTTCTCGCCGACGCAGATTGCTCGTCCGATTGGAAAACATCCTTCAACGGATCAGCGAACTGTTGAGCACACGTCACCTCTCGAGCATGCTTATCTTCGGACGATTGTGGCATTTCCGCTGAGGAGGGAGGGGGCGGGGGACGCTTCCACTCAAATTGATCGCCCATGTACAGGGCAAGTTTTTCTTTCCTTGCAGGGGTGGATAATTTCCCCAAGGCTTTTGATTCTATTTGTCGAATTCGTTCGCGAGTAACATTGAATCGAAGCCCCACCTCCTCCAAAGTCATGGGTTCCTCGGCCCCAAGACCAAAGCGAAGCTTGATTACCTCAGCGGCACGCTCATCAAGGCTATCAATAATCTTGAGAAGGAGCTCCCGAAGAGAGTCCTCTTCAACTACAGAAGCAGGATCCGAAGTCTCAAACTCCATTAAGGTGTCGATACGAGGAAGTCCAGTATCTCTGCTGACCTCATCCAAGGAGACGACATCACTAAAAGCTGCTAGAAAAAATCTGACTTTATCGATGGGTATCCCCATCCGACGCGACGTCTCGATTTCGGTTTCAGGGCGCCCTGTCTTGTTTTCATATAGCGCCCTCTGGCGCAGGATAGGCAATGCTTCTTTGTGAACGTGCACCGGAACGCGAATAGTCCTAGACTTGTTGTCTATTGCGCGAGATATCTGCTGACGTATCCACCACATTGCATAAGTGGAAAATCGAAATCCCTTTCGCCAGTCATAACGCTCAACGGCCTTGATCAGACCGATATTTCCCTCCTGCACCAGATCATCGAAGGGAAGCTCAGACCACATATATTTCCTGGCAGTGGAGTACACCAAGCGCAGGTTAGCGAGGGTCATCCGCTCCCTTGCAACGACCTGGCGCCGAACTGCAGATACGAAAGTCTCGCCCGCTGGATCGGCTGCTTTACGTGCAAGCTCTAACAGGAAACCTCTTGAAAGGCACGCAGCTGCAAGTGCTGAACGCACTCGGACTTGATCCCCACCCGCAGATCTTGCCGCTGAGATTGCAGAGAGGAAAGCTGCCCCCCTTGGATCAGAGGCTACTTCTTCATCTTTTTCAGCATCGTCCTCAATTGCCGTTGCCCCAGTGCTCTCTTCCTCTCCCTCACCGGGCGCAATCTCGGAACTAAATTCTCCATAATCAGTTTCTCCGCGCGCAACCCTATCAGCAGCCTCGAAAACCATAGAAAGGCCCGCGGGCCAGCCAGAAAGCGCGTCCAGCGCCTGAGCCCCAGCCTCCTCCATCTCACGGCCCAAAGAAACTTCTTCTTCGGCCCGAAGCAGGTCGGCTTTTAGTCCTTTCACGTAGTATCGCAAAGGGTCGTTACGACCGGACGCCAGATCCTCCGCAAACTCCAGTGCCTCAACTAATAAAAACTCCTCTTCGGCCGTCGGCTCAGTCAGATCCAACTGACAAGCCCACGCCCCGGAATCGTCGATCACTCCCCCCAAATCGCCCAAAATAAAGGCCAGCAATCGCTCAGACTCTTCATCGCGACCATCGTCAGCCCCTCGACAGACCTCGATAAGATCGACTTCGGATACAACCCCCTCACGCAGCGCCTGGAGTAGCAAACCACGGACGCCTTCGCCCTCGTCACGCACCACCGGAAGCGCCTTTGCCGGAAGGAACAGATCAATGTCGTCCCACTCCATATCAGTATCGATAGCTTTGTGCCGACCGATCGCTTCCTGAAGCTCTCTGGTGCCCTTGGAAACGGTATCGTCACCCTTCGGGGCAACCGCCTCCGACTCCGCCAACCAGTCACTTTCGAATCCGGAATCAAGAGGCTCATCGTCAATATCGATTAGGTTTGACAACCTTCCCATATCGACGGGTAAAGCTTGTTTGACGGTGAGCGACTCCTCTACCTTCAGAAAAGGCACTTCACCAGAGGCAGAAGGTCTAGGAATGAAACGGCCATCAACTTCAGCTACTTTTCTGGGCCGAGTTTCCATACAGACCGGTTCACCCTCTGCCTTGCAGGAATCAAGCTCTCTAGAGAGGAAGGCCTGGATGGTATATGCCTTTGGGACATTGGCTTGGGTCGACACACTCGACAGGGATGAAACCTCTCCGGGCACCTCGCTCGCTTTTATCGGGTCCAGAATATCCAGAGCGTTTCGCAACAGATCGATACAATCAGAACATCCCCCCTTCTCCGCGTAGGCCAGGGTGCTCACCCCTTGAGAGTCGAGCAGCTCCGGATTTGCTCCAGCAGTCAAAAGAAGACGCACAACACCCTTTTTTCTTCTTGCGGCGGCAAGCATCAGAGGAGTGGCACCTGCATTGTCACGGGCGTTTAGGTCATCGCCCCTAGCGATATGGAGCCTGACGGCAACCTCAACGCCGGCAATACATGCCATGCGAAGTAGGGGGTTCATAGTCACGATCGTGCCACCTTCATAGGGACACGCCAAGGATACGAGCAAAGTAAACGGATTGGCTGCATACGACTATTTTCAGGGGTGACTCCTTGTCCATGATCCTGTCCAAAACGGCATTAAAAGTCGTGCTCAGCCTCCCGGGTAACCAGACTCAAACCGAAAAGGGCGGCACATGATCGACATGCCCGTAGAGGAAATTAAAACGAACCAGCAACAACTACGTTGGGCTACAGCAAAACGCCGTAATGATACCGTGGTCACAATATCCACCGGTCTTACCTAGGTAAAGCCTGACAAGCGAATGGCCAGAATTTTCTGTACCTTTGCTCATATTTTGGCCAGCGATTCAGGTAACTCGAACTACGGGAACCCAGCCCAATTCGCACAAGCGGTAAACGGATGCTCCCAAGAACCGCCTCACGAAGGGGATTGATGAGGCAAGGCTCACTCTTGGCCAATACATCCCGTGGGCAATCTGAAAGATGTTTGCCTCGCTATTGACCCCATCAACCCGTGGGGTATCTATGCAGATAAAGCCTTCTGGCAGAATCAAAAAAATCTCAGCCACACATCACCGCAATGACATCCCCACTATGGAGTCTTCAACCATGTCATTGCACTGCCCGAGCTGCGGCTCTCCTCAGGTCTCCACGCACCTCACCGCCATGCGGATTGCTGCCTTCATCGGCATGCTGGGCGGTGCGCTGCGTGGTGCCGGCACCATCCTGCTCACTGGCCCGGCCGTTACCAGTAACGGCCTAGCCAAACCTCCCAACGTCAACCTCAATGCCCTGTCTTCTGCAATTCTCAGCGGCCTGGTTGGTGCTGCTGGCGGCTGTGCGATGGGCGCTCAGCTTGGTGAAAAACTCGACCGTCATGTGCTGGCCCACAACCTCCAGGTTGCCGGAGTTGTCGTAGCCGCTGATCAAGGCTCGGAACGCGTCCTGGCTGATCTGTTCTTCCTGCTCGTTGCCTTGACCATCGTATTTGACGACAACGGCATAGGGCGCGTCGCATTCCTTCTCGAGGATGAACACCGGTACGCGCTCGCCGCGGCCTTGGTTGTCGGCCAGCCAGCCTTCATCGAGCTGGTACAGCTCGCGCACCAGACGCGTTTTGCCAGCGCTTTGGCTGCCCGCTACGCAGATGTAGTAGACCGAAGACAGCTCACGGGCGATGCGCAGCTTGCGCAGGATCGAGACCAGCGCAGGCCTGGGGTTGCTCCGGGTCTTCAGTTCGGCTGAGATCTTGAGCACGCCAGCTAGCGCATTTTCCATGTCTTTGATCAGGGGGGCTTTCATCAACTACTCCTGTTGAAGCTTGCGCAGTGTCTGGCTGAGGTCATCGGCTTGGGAGGGGATTTCTTGATGACGTGATAGGCGCCATGATGGCCATTAGCCCACTGACAATTCAAGTCAGTCATTAGCCATACACCCCCTGAAAAACAAAACGCCCGATGCGCGGCATCGGGCGTTTTCAGGCCTCAGGTGCGGCGCCCTCAAGCCATCGGCTTACGCAACAAAATATCCACCGCAAAAACCCCCAGCACCGTCCCCGAAACCCATCGCTGGGTACGCATAGCCGATGGCCGCTCTGCCAAGAAGCGACTGACCCTCGAAGCCGCCAGTACGATCAGCCCGTTCACCGTCACGGCAATGACAATCTGCACCAACCCCAGCTGCAGAAACTGCTGCAAGGTCGAGCCTTGAGAGGGGTCGATAAACTGCGGAATCAGTGCCGAGTACATCAAGGCGATCTTGGGGTTTAGCAGGTTGGTGACCAAACCCATGGTGAACAGCCGCCGTGGCGAATGCGGGGGCAGCTCTCGTGCTTGGAACGGTGAGCCGCCATTGGGCTTGAGCATGTTCCAGGCCAGATACCCGAGATAGATCCCCCCGGCGACTCGCACTACGTCATAAGCCAGCGGTACGGCCTTGAACAAGGCCGCCAGCCCCAGCGCCGCCGCGACCAGATAGCACACGAAGCCCAGGGCCACGCCTGCAAGCGAAATCAACCCTGCCAGGCGCCCTTGGGAAATCGCCCGGGAGGTCAGGTAGACCATATTCGGCCCTGGTGACAGGACCATGCCCAGGGCGATGATCGCCACCCCAACCAGGCTCTCGATTGGCATCATCAACGTACTCCCTCATCCTTGGGTTTATCGGCCACCGTCGGCGCCTCGCGCCACTTTTCACCCCGCTAGAAGAGGTGTTGGGCGCGCTGGGCGGCTGGCCGAATCATAATTTCGTCAGTCTTCACATGCGCCGCAAATTCAGCGTTAGACACTATCACCAGTGCCCCATGCTGCCCAGTCAGCGTACGTCTCACGCTAGGGTAAATGGCCTTGTCTATTTAAGCGCCAGCCTGCTTGCACTTCAGCTAGCTGCAGACTGGCGTGCGTTCGAGCAGGGCTCGTTCACCTGCGGCAACGGCCGTCGCAACAGCACACCGACCACCACGGCAAAGATCAGGGCAGCAACACCTGCCGTCAGCAACACCGCCTCAAACCCACCCACAAACGCCCCCCGAGCCACCGGCGCCACTACCTCGCGCAACCCAGGCTCAAGCAAAGCCAACGCCGCCGGCAGATCCCCCGCTGCCACTCGCGTAGCCATCTCCCCGACTTTATCCAAAGCCTGCGGCGCCACCCCAGCCATCGCCTCGCGCAGCAACTGCCCACTGCGCGCCGCCAAAATCCCACCCAGCACGCCAATCGCCAACACGATCGCGCCAAACCGCGTAGTGGTACTCAACCCTGACGCCATCCCGGTTCGCTCACGCGGCACACACGCCATGATGTTTTTCTGCGTATCGCCATTGAGCAGCCCCGCACCAGCCCCCAGCACCACGCTTGCCAGGGCAAAGCCAAGATAACCGCCCTGCCCCGCCGCCCAGGCACACAGCAAGTTCCCTGCGCCCACCAACACCAACCCCAGCGCGAACACATCAGCTGGCGCCATTCGCGCTGCCAGGCGCATCCCCCAGCGCGGGGTCAGCAGCATCGCCACCGCGAACGGCAGCATTCCCGCGCCAGCAGCCAGAGCCGACATCTGCAGGCCGTTCTGCAGGTACAGCGGCAGCAGGGTCATCATCACCTGGGCGCAGGCGGCGTAGGCGAACATGCCGAGCAAGGCGCCGATGAAGCGGCCACTGCGCATCAGTCGCAGGTCGATCATAGGCCTGGCCTGGGCGCGCTCTACCAGTACGAACAGGGCGAACAGCACGGCGGCAATCAGCAGGCGGCCGAGCGTGGTGGCGCTGTCCCAGCCGACTTGGTTGGCGTCGATCAGCGCCCAGATCAGGCAGCCCAGGCTGGCGGCGAAGGTCAGGCTGCCGAGGGGGTCGAGGCGGGCTGCGGCGCTGTCACGCGATTCCTCCACGCTGTGCATGACCATCGCGCCGAGTATTACCACCAGCGGCAGGTTGATGTAGAAGATCCAGCGCCAGCCCAGGGTGCTGGCGATCAGGCCGCCGAGCAGGGGCGCGAAGGTGATGGTCGCGCCCATGCAGGCGCCCCAGAAGGCCCAGGCGCGCATGCGTGCTTCGGGTTCATGGAAGCGGTTGCCGATGGCGGCCAAGGCGGCGGTGAGCAGCATGGCTGCGCCGACACCTTTGGCGGCCCTGGCGAGGTCGAGGAACAGCAAGTCGGGGGCGGCGCCGCAGGCCAGTGAGGCGATGCCGAATACTGCCAGGCCGAGCATCAGCATGCGTCGTCGGCCGAAGCGGTCGGCCAGGCTGCCGGCGGGTAGCAGGCAGGCAGCGAAGGCGAGCAGGTAGGCGCTGACCACCCATTCGATGTCGGCGAACGAGCCGGACAGGTCGCGGGCGATGCTCGGCAGGCTGACGGCGACGATGTTGGTGTCGAGGATGATCAGGGCGCAAACGGCCGAGGCGGTGAACAGGGTGAAGCGGGCGGAGGCTGGGGTGGGCATGTATGGCTCCTGGATTGGATAAGCTGCTAGGACGCTATCGCGGGGCAAGCCCGCTCCCACGAGGGTGTACTGGGCTTGAGTGGGCTTGCATGGATCCTGGACTGGATAAGCTGCAAGGACGCTATCGCGGGGCAAGCCCGCTCCCACGAGGGTGTACCGGGCTTGAGTGGGCTTGCGTGGCTCCTGGAGTGGATAAGCTGCAAGGACGCTATCGCGGGGCAAGCCCGCTCCCACGAGGGTGTACCGGGCTTGAGTGGGCTTGCGTGGCTCCTGGACTGGATAAGCTGCTGGGACGCTATCGCGGGGCAAGCCCGCTCCCACGAGAGCCCACTCCACAGGGCCTGCTTTCACAGCGCCTGCTTCCACGTAAGTTCGCTCGAACTCGCTGGGACACCTTCGTGGGAGCGGGCTTGCCCCGCGATAGCAATGCACCAATCAACGCGGCGGGTCGCCGGGCTTTGCCGCCACGGTTCCAGCCTTGTAGTGTTAGCTTCACCATAGCGCTGTGCGTCGTCCTGTTTGTTAGCCGCCGCGCGCTGTGTCATTACCCAACAGGTAACGAGCCTTCATGGAAATCCGCCACTTCCGCTACTTCCTCTGCGTCGCCCAGCATGGCCATTTCACCCGGGCCGCTGAGCAGCTGGGCATTGCCCCGCCCACCCTCAGCCGGCAAATCCAGGACATGGAGCGCGAGCTGGGCGTGCGGTTGTTCGAGCGCAATCAGCGCGAGGTGAACCTCACGGCGGCAGGCCAGGCACTCTTGCTTGAGGCCGAGCAGGCGGTGCGCCAGTTCGATGCGGCGCAGTTGGGCGCGCAACGCGCCGGGCGTGGTGAGAGTGGCTTGATCGAGTTGGGCTACGTGGCCTCTGCCGCCTACTCGGGGATACTCCAGGCGCAGGTGACGCGCTTCAGCGCCGCCCACCCCAACGTGCGCCTGAACATCCGCGAAACGCCAATGGTCGATCTGCCGGCCCAGGTGCGCGATGGCCAACTGGACATCGCCTACGTGCGCTCGCCCATGGAGTTGCCGGATGAGCTGGACGCAATCGCCCTGCATCAGGAAGGTTTCGTCCTGGCGCTGCCAGCCAGTTCGCGGATCAATGAGTTGAAGAGCATCCCCGCCTCGCGCCTGGCCGAGGAGACGTTCATTCTCCCCGAGCAGATTTCCGGCACCCTCGAAGTGGCCGCCCTGGGTGGCTTCGAGCCGCGCCTGGGGCCGCAGCCGGGAAGCCTGGTGGCGGTGATTACCCTGGTGTCGCTGGGCCAGGGGGTGGCGATCGTGCCGGAGTCGGTGGTGGCGCGGATTCGCCTGCCGCAGGTCAACTACCGGCCGGTGGAGCAGTGCCAGGCCAGCTCGTGGCTGAGCCTGATCCACCGGCGTTTCGAGAAGGCGCCAGCGGTGGTGCGCTATATCGACAGCGCACGCCAACTGTGAAACGGCAGATGCAAAAAAAGGGCATCTGTCGCCAGATGCCCTCCTAGGTCTCAACGCCGCTCTAGCCGACCGAGCGCACGCCCACTGCTCGTTGGTGGCCGCGGGTCGTCACGATCCCGAGGAACGAGATGAAGATCGCCAGGCTCAAGGTGGCGGTCACTTCCGCCCGGTGCTCTTCGGTATACATCATCACGCTCAAGGCCCCAGCGATGAAAATGATCACCGCCCAGGTCAGCCAGGGGAACAGCCACATGCGGAACTTGAGCTCGGCGTTCTCCCGCTCCAGGCGCCGGCGCATGCGCAGCTGGGAGATGGCGATGACCATGTACACCAGCAAGGCGATGGCGCCGGAGCTGGCCAGCAGGAACTCGAACACGCCCTTGGGAGCGAAGTAGTTGAGGATGGCGATGGCCGCGCCGATCAACGTGCTTCCGAACACGGCGGCGCGAGGCACGCCAACCTTGGAGGTGTTTTTCAGCATCGCCGGGGCATCACCACGCTTGGCCAGCGAGTACATCATCCGTGAGGCGATGTAGATCGATGAGTTCATGCAGCTGGCCACTGCCACCAGCACCACGAAGTCGACCATGAAGGCGGCGTTGGGGATGTTCATGATTTCCAGCGCGCGTTGGTAGGAGCCCACCACCGCCAACTGTGGATCGTTCCACGGCACCACCGAGATGATCACGAAGATCGACAGAATGTAGAAGGTGCTGATCCGCCAGATCACCGAGCGGGTGGCCTTGGCGATGTTGCGCGAAGGGTCGCTAGATTCGGAGGCGGCGATGGTCACCGCTTCTGTACCGATGAAGCTGAACATCACGGTGATGAACGCGCCGATTACCGCCGACCAGCCCTTGGGCGCGAAGCCGCCGTATTCGTCCACCAGGGTGCTCAAGCCACTGACTTCGCGGTTGGGCAACCAGCCCATCAGGGCAGCGAAACCGAGGCTGATGAAGCCGAGGATCGCCGCCACCTTGAGAATCGCGAACCAGAATTCGAACTCGCCGTACTTGGCCACGCTGAACAGGTTGGTCCCGGCCAGCAAGACGATCGACAGCAAGGCAAAGATCCAGCTGTCGACCTGGGGGAACCAGGCGTTGAGCACATGCCCGGCGGCCAGCGCTTCGATGGGAATCACCAACACCCAGAACCACCAGTACAGCCAGCCGATGGTGTAGCCGGCCCAGCGGCCAATGGCCTGGTCAGCGTAGGTGGAGAATGAACCGGTGTCGGGATGGGCCACGGCCATTTCGCCGAGCATGCGCATGACCAGGACGACCAAAGTCCCGGCCACGAAGTAAGAGATTATGGTGGCTGGGCCGGCTGCTGCGATGGCATGTCCGGAGCCGACGAAAAGCCCTGCACCGATAATGCCCGCGATGGACAACATCGTTACATGGCGTGGTTTGAACCCTTGCGCGAGGTTACTACCATCAGATCCCACGGTGTTCATTGATCTTGTTCTCTTTTTGCTGACACAAGGAAAAGGGGGCAGGCGTAGGCGAAAATAATCTCCTTTGCAAACAATGGGTAGGCACGTAACTCGCGCTCTGTTGTTGACCTTCTACACGCTTTATCGAGCAACGCGCCAGCTGAATTCCGGGTCCATTTAAGCCGCCTGGGGCGGGTGGAAATTATTCGAGAACGCCTCAGAGGTGCGCGATCACGACAGGGGCTGCTCAATCGCGCCAGATGTCGCCAATGGCGTGTCTGTTTGCGGCATGGGGCTGTTTGGAGGTTCTGTTTTTCAACTGGGTGTGCTGGGGAGTTTGTGCTGGCCTCTTCGCGGGCAAGCCCGCTCCCACAGGTCCCGCGCAGATTTCAGCCCAGCGTTGAGCCAGTTTTGACTCAACACACCCACTGCAAACCCTACAGACCCTGTAGGGGCGGGCTTGCCCGCGAAGAAGCCAGCACCGACCTGACTGCCGCACCCATAAAAAAGCCCCGGTCCCCCACAGGGTTCGCGAGGTTCGCAGTAGGTGTGTTGAGTCAAGACTGGGACCTGTGGGAGCGGGCTTGCCCGCGAAGAAGCCAACACCGATCTGACTGCCGCACCCATAAAAAAGCCCCGGTCTCCCGGGGCCCCGTTGCTCAGGCGTCTGCCTACGCCTGTCCGGTGCGCTCGAAGCGCCGGGCCAGCAACAGGTAAGCGAGGATCCCCAGCACGCCGTGCGCGGCGACGAACCAGAGAGCGTTATCGAAAGAACCCGTGCTGGCCACCACGTAGCCAATCACCAACGGGGTGATGATCCCGGCGATGTTGCCGATGCCGTTGAACACGCCACCACACAAGCCGACCATCTTGCTCGGCGCTACGTCCGACAGCACCGCCCAACCCACCGCTGCCAGGCCTTTGCCAAAGAACGCCAGGGTCATCAGCATGATCACCGCAGCATTGCCATCGACATAGTTGGCCAGCACCAGGCTGGTCGACAGCGCCATGCCGATCACGAACGGGGTCTTGCGCGCCCGGGAAGGGTGTACGCCACGGCGTATCAGCCAGTCGGAAATGACCCCACCCAAAATGCCACCGGTAAACCCGCAGATCGCAGGCAACGCGGCAACCCAGCCGGCTTCCATGATGGTCATGCCGCGGCCTTTGATCAGGTAGATCGGGAACCAGGTAATGAAGAAGTAAGTGAGCGCGGTGATGCAGTACTGGCCCAGGTACACCGCCCACAGGTTGCGACTGGTGAACAGCTGCAGCACCTCGGCGCGGGTCGGTTTGCTCTTGGCGGTCTTGCGCTCGCGCTCCAGGTCGACCAACGCGCCGCCCTCGCGCATGTACTCCAGCTCTTCGCGGCTCAACCCTGGCGCGCTGTGCGGTTCATGGTAGAGGCGGAACCAGACCACACTCAACAGCAGCCCCAATACCCCCATCCAGATGAACACCTGCTCCCAGCTAAGGGCGTGAGTCATCCAGGCCATCAGCGGCGCGAACACCACCACGGCCATGTACTGCGCCGAGTTGAACAAGGCCGAAGCGGTGCCGCGCTCGCGGGTCGGGAACCAGCAGCTGACGATCCGCGAGTTGGCCGGAAACGCCGGCGACTCGACCAGGCCGAGCATGAAGCGCATGGAGAACAACGCCACCGCCGCCGAGGCACCGGCCAGGCCCATCCAGCCGACCGTGCCTTGCATGAGGGTGAACAGCGACCAGAGGATCAGGCTGATGCCGTACACCCGCCGTGCGCCGAAGCGGTCGAGCAGCCAACCGCCGGGCACCTGGCCGAGGGCGTAGGCCCAGGCGAAGGCTGAAAAGATCATGCCGAGCATGACCGGGTCCAGGCCGAGGTCCTTGAGCACCTCGGTGCCGGTGATCGACAGGGTGGCGCGGTCGGCGTAGTTGATCACGGTGATGACGAAGATCAGCGCCAGGACCAGGAAGCGATGACGGCCTACGCTGGCCTGCACCAGCGGGGCGGCGGCGGATTTGCTGTTCATGATGACCTCTTGCTTCTCGGCGGAAGCGATTGTTCTTGTCGGGAGGTGAACGGCCCGGAGGCTGTGGGGTGTCTGCGGCGGCCTCAGGTACGGGTGACTCGCTGCGGCGGTAACTCGCCACGGAAACACGCGGCCAGGTTGTCGAGCACTATCTGGCCCATCTCCTGCCGGGTCTGCAGCGTGGCGCTGGCGCGATGCGGCTGCAGGCTGACCTGGGCCAGATCACGCAAGGCTGGCGGCACGTTCGGTTCGTCGACGAACACATCCAGACCGGCGCCAGCAATGCGCTGCTCGCACAGGGCCTCGACCAGCGCCTGCTCGTCCACCAACTTGCCGCGGGCGACGTTGATCAAGTAACCCTGCGGCCCCAGCGCTTCGAGCACTTCACGGGTGACGATGGCCTTGCCGTCGTCGGCCGAGGCGGCCAGCACCAGAACGTCCACCGAGCGCGCCAGCTCGCGCAGATCGCTGACGTAGCGGTAGCCGGATTCGGGCTTCTCTTGCCGGTCGCAGTAAGCGATGCGCATGTCGAAGGCCGCCGCACGCCGAGCAATCGCCTGCCCTACCCGGCCCAAGCCGACGATGCCCAGGTCGATCCCGCTGACCTTGCGCGCCAGCGCCAAGTTGACCGTGCCCCACAGCCCATCGCGGACCAATCGCTCGCCCTCGCCGAGGCGACGCAGGGTGGCGATGATCAAGCCGATCGCCATGTCGGCCACGTCATCGGTCAGCACGCCTGGGGTGGTGGTGACATGAATGTTGCGCTCGGCGGCGCGGGCCAGGTCCACCGCATCGGTGCCGATGCCACTGATGGCGATGATCTCCAGCGCTGGCAACTGATCCATCAGTGCGTTAGGTAGGCCCTTGGCGCCGCCGGTGACCACGCCGCGAATCCGCCCACCGACTTCATCGAGCAGGCGCTGGGGATGCGCATGCTGATACAGCCGATGCACGCGGTACTCGCGCATCAGCACGTCGTCGATGGCGTCGGGGACGGGTTGGGTCAGCAGCAGGTCGATGGTTGCGCGATTGTCGTGAGGCATCGTTGGCGTCCGGCAGTGGAGGTGAATGACTCCGATGCTAGGACCGCGATCGATACAGGTCTAATATAGATAGTGGATCGAATAATACGGAAATTGAATGATGGAACTGCACCAACTGCGCTGCTTCGTGGCGGTTGCCGAAGAGCTGCATTTCGGCCGCGCGGCCGTTCGTCTGCACATGACCCAGCCACCACTGAGTCGGCAGATTCAGCTACTCGAGCATTCGTTGGGCGTGTTGCTGTTGGAGCGCACCAATCGTCAGGCGCGGCTGACCCCAGCGGGGCAGAACTTTCTGGAGGATGCCCGGCGCATTCTGCAAATCGCCGAATCGGCCAGTCAGTCGGCCCGGCGTATCGCCCACGGCGAAGCCGGGCGGCTGACCTTGGGCTTTACCGCAGTCGGCGCGTACAGCTTGATTCCGCAGCTGTTGGTGCATGCTGCTGAAGTGTTGCCCGGCATCGACCTGGAGTTGAGCGAACGGGTCTCGCTCGGCCAGGTGCATGCGCTAGAGACGGGCATGATCGATGTCGGTTTCGTGCGCCAGGTGATGCCCAGCGCCCGAGTCGAATACGTGCTGATTCACCGTGAGCCGTTCGTCGCAGCGCTGCCCGCTGGTCATCCACTGGCAGCCAAGGCAGAACTCGGCCCGCACGACTTCGATCAGCAGCCGTTCATCATGTACAGCGAGAGCGAGGGGCGCTATTTCCATGACCGCATCGCCAACCTGTTCGCTCGCCATCAGGTGCAGCCGCAGTACATTCACCAGTTGGGGCAGACGCACTCGATCATTGGCCTGGTCAATGTCGGGCTGGGGATCGCGGTGGTGCCTGCGTCGGCGCAGGCACTGCATATGGAGCAGGTGGTGTTCAGGCCGCTGGTGCAGACTGAGCAGGAGGCGGAGATGTTCTTGGCATATTGCAGTGATAACCCCAATACGGTGTTGGCGGAGTTTGTCGAAGTGGCCCGGCGTTTTTTTGCTTGAGCGCTATTGTGTAGTGGCTTTACTGGCCTGTTCGCGGGCAAGCCCGCTCCCACAGGTGGTGGCGTGAGACCCGCGTTCTGTGGTGAGTCAAACATGGCCTCTTCGCAGGTGAAGAGGCCATGTTCAATAGCTTCAGCGCACCAGGCAAGGCCGCTTGTTATCGAAGCTCCAGCCCGGAATCAAGAACTGCATCGCCACGCTGTCGTCGCGCGCGCCCAGCCCCATGTTGCGATAGCACTCATGGGCCTTGGCCAGTTGGTCTTCATCCAGCTCCACGCCCAGCCCCGGCCGCTGCGGCACGCGCACATGGCCGTCGACGATGCGCAGCGGCTCGCGGGTCAGGCGCTGGCCATCCTGCCAGATCCAATGGGTGTCGATCGCGGTAATCTCACCCGGCGCCGCCGCCGCGACCTGAGTGAACATGGCCAGGGAAATATCGAAGTGGTTGTTCGAATGCGAGCCCCAGGTCAGGCCCCAGTCATGGCACATCTGCGCGACCCGCACCGAGCCTTGCAAGGTCCAGAAATGTGGGTCGGCCAGGGGGATGTCCACCGACTGCAACTGGATCGCATGGCCCATCTGCCGCCAATCGGTGGCGATCATGTTGGTGGCGGTGGGCAAGCCGGTGGCGCGGCGGAACTCGGCCATCACCTCACGGCCCGAGTAGCCGTTTTCCGCCCCACAGGGGTCCTCGGCGTAGGCCAGCACCTGGTGTTGGTCACGGCACAGGGCGATCGCCTCCTTCAGTGACCAGGCGCCATTCGGATCGAGGGTGATGCGTGCTTCAGGGAAGCGCTCGGCCAAGGCGGTGACCGCTTCGATTTCTTCTTCACCGCGCAGCACGCCACCCTTGAGCTTGAAGTCGCTGAAGCCATAACGCGCCTTGGCGGCCTCGGCCAAGCGCACCACCGCTTCCGGGGTCAGCGCCTTTTCGTGGCGCAGGCGCAGCCAGTCATCGTCGGCCTCAGCTTCGTTGCGGTAGGCCAGATCGGTCTGCTGGCGGTCGCCGATGTAGAACAGATAGCCAAGCATCTTCACCGCTTCACGCTGCTGGCCTTCGCCGAGCAGCGCCGCCATCGGCACGCCCAGGTGCTGGCCGAGCAGATCGAGCAGCGCCGATTCGATGGCCGTGACGGCATGAACGGTAATGCGCAGGTCGAAGGTTTGCAGGCCGCGGCCGGCGGCATCACGCCCGGCAAAGGTCTGGCGCATGGCGTTGAGCACGCGCTGGTAATGCCCGAGCGGCTGGCCCATCACCAGGCTGCGGGCATCTTCGAGGGTCTGGCGAATGGTCTCGCCACCGGGTACTTCGCCCAGGCCGGTGTTGCCGGCGCTGTCGCGCAGCACAACGATGTTGCGGGTGAAGAACGGCCCGTGCGCGCCGCTGAGGTTGAGCAGCATGCTGTCGTGCCCGGCCACCGGGATCACGCGCAGCTCGGTCACCACCGGCGTGCCGGTCTGCACCTGGCTGGCGCTGAAGGAGTCTTGGGTGCTGTGCATATTCATCTGGGTTGTCCTGCAGGTTCAGTGAGTCTGGCTCAACGCCGACTGCGGCTTGAGGTCATTGGAGGCGCTGTCTTTGGGGCGGGTGCGGACGAAGAACACCACGATCGCCGCCAGCACCGAGGTCACGGCCAGGCCATACAGCCCGCCCTGGATGGAACCGGTGTGCTGTTCGAGCAAGCCGAAGGTGGTGGGCGCGACAAAGCCGCCGAGGTTGCCCACCGAGTTGATCAAGGCGATCATCGCCGCAGCGATGCGGGCGTCGAGGTAGCCCTGGGGGATTGGCCAGAACAACGCCGAGGCCGACTTGAAACCGATGGCGGCGAAACACACCGCGACAAAGGCGAACACCGGCCCACCGGTGGTGGACAT
Organism: Pseudomonas sp. Je.1.5.c; assembly: GCF_051129895.1. Lineage (NCBI taxonomy): Bacteria > Pseudomonadati > Pseudomonadota > Gammaproteobacteria > Pseudomonadales > Pseudomonadaceae > Pseudomonas > Pseudomonas sp. Je.1.5.c. The sequence goes on along the minus strand of NZ_JBCPSP010000020.1, from coordinate 38,615 downwards.
GAACATGCCGATGGCGGCGATGACCAATGCGCCAGCGACCCAGGCCTGCTGGAACTTCCAGCGCGCAGAACCGGCGGCGAAGGCATACATGGCGATGATCGAGATCAGCCACGGGATCGAGTTGAAGAAGCCGACCTGCAGATCAGACAGATCGCCCATGCGCTTGATGATGCTCGGCAGCCAGAAGGTCGCGGCATAGATGGTCAGCTGGATGCAGAAGTAGATGCCGCAGAACAGCAGGATCTGGCGGTCCTTGAGCAGGCTCCAGGAGGAAGTCTTGACGACCCCGACCGCTTCGCGCTCACGCTGCTCGCGGTCGATGACCTCAACCAGCGCATCCTGCTCGGCACGGCTCAGCCATTTGGCATCGTGCGGCTTAGAGTCGAGCCAGAACCAGACGAAGAAGCACAGGCACACCGAGGCCATGCCTTCGATGAACAGCATCCACTGCCAGCCGTGCATGCCCAGGCCCTGGATCTGCATCAACGCCCCAGCCAGCGGGCCGGAAATCAGCGAGGCGACCGCCGAGCCACTGAGGAAGATGGCGATTGCCTTGCCCCGTTCGGCGGCGGGCAGCCAGCGCGTGAAATAGTAGATCACCCCCGGGAAAAATCCTGCCTCAGCCACACCGAGCAAAAAGCGCAGGACATAGAACTGGGTCTCGGTCTGGACGAAGGCCATGGCCGTGGCCACCAGCCCCCAGGTGAACATGATGCGGGTCAGCCACACACGTGCGCCGACACGTTGCAGGAGCATGTTCGAGGGGACTTCGAACAGCGCGTAGCCGATGAAGAACAGGCCAGCACCGAAGCCATAGGCGGCGGCGCTGATGCCCAGGTCGCTTTCCAGATGCGGGCGGACGAAGCCGATGTTGACGCGATCCAGGTAGTTGACGATGAACATGATGACGAACAGCGGCAGGACATGGCGTTTGACCTTGGCCACTGCGCTTGCCAACACATCGTCGCGCCGGGCGGACGGATCGAGGGTGTCGTTCACTGTGGAATCTCCCACTAATTGTTTTTGTGCGGGTCGATGGATGTCGCGGCGGGAGGCAGTCCGCCTGGTTGTCTGACATGCCAGTGGCAAGAGAATATGCCCTGCGCAGTTGTACGACAAGAACGCAACCTGTCGTCAAAAAACAAAATACAAGCTGATAAAACTGCAAAAATCGGTGAAATAGCAAGATATGCGAAAAACCAGGGGGCGACACTTCAGGGATACGCGGGTAGAAAAAATCTGAAAAAATTACTTGTCATACAAGCCAGGGTGCTAATCTCGGCCCTAATCACGCCGCACTTGTACGATCACCTTCGCGAGCAGCGCCATGACCTCAGCCGACAACCTCGAAACCTTGCGTAAACGCGGTCACAGCCGCGCCCATGACCTGGTCTCCAGCCTGACCCAGCAGATTCTCCTGGGCACCTTCAAACCTGGCGACAAACTGCCCTCGGAAAACAGCCTGGTGCGCGAGCATGCCGTCAGCCGCACCGTGGTGCGCGAGGCACTGTCGAAATTGCAGGCATCAGGGTTGGTCGAGCCGCGCCACGGGATTGGTACTTTCGTGATTGAACGTCAGGCCCAGTCGGGCCTGCGCGTGGGCGCCGAGAATGCGGCCAGCGTGCGCGACCTGCTTGAACTGCGCATCGGCCTGGAGGGCCAGGCTGCGGCGCTTGCGGCGTTGCGCCGAAGCGAGCAGCAGTTGCAGCGCATGCGCCAGGCGCTGGACGATCATCAGGACCTGGCGGCAGCCGGGGATAGTTGCATCGAACCTGATCGGCGCTTTCACCTGCTGATCGCCGAGGCCACTGGCAATGTGTATTTCACCCAGATGATGGCGCAGTTGGGCAGTGGCCTGATTCCGCGTAACCAGCTGGCCGCGGATGAACGCTCAGGGTCCAAGCTGGCCCGGCATGCGTACCTGGCCAACCTCGAACATGAAGCGATCCTCAACGCCATCCGCCGCCAGGACCCGGATGCCGCGCGGGCGGCGATCTGTCTGCACCTGTCCAATAGCCGGGATCGGTTGTTGCCGGAGTGACTGCTGCCGGTGTGCTGTATGCACCGGCCTCTCAAACAATCCCCCACTGACACTCAACAATCTTCATGTCCACACAATACCTGTGGGAGCGGGCTTGTCGGGGCGCCGAACCGCCGCGAAGAGGCCGCCACTGCCCCGACCCATATTCAAACCAACGCACGATCCACCAACACCTGCAAACGATCCTGCGAGCATCGCTCCACCCGAGCCTGGACGCCATACACCTCAGCCAGCATTCCCGGCTCCAGCACCTGCTCCGGCGTACCACAGGCCACCACCCTGCCCTGGTGCAGCACCACCAGCCAGTCGGCGTAGCTGGCCGCCAGGTTGATATCGTGCAACACCGCCACCGCCAGCAAACGATGCGCGACCACCCGCTCCCGCACCGTATCCATCACCCGCAGCTGGTAGTGCAAATCCAGCGCACTGGTCGGTTCATCCAGCAACAACACCTGCGGATTGCGCGCCAGTAATTGCGCCAACGCCACCAACTGGCGCTGCCCTCCAGAAAGGCTATTGAGCGGCTGCTCGGCCAAATGCTCGATACCCAGACTGGCCAGCGCCTCATAGGCCAGTGCCAACAGGTTGTCGACGCCACTCACCCGCAACGCCGCGACGATACTTTCCAACACCCCCAGCGCCAGCCCCGGCGGCAGTTGCTGCGGCATGTAGGCCAAGCGCCGCGAGCGTTCGGCAAAGCCCAGTCGGCTGACGTCTTCACCGGCAAGGCTGATCTCCCCTTGCATCCGTTCAAGCCCGGCAATCGCCCGCAGCAAGGTCGATTTGCCGGCACCATTGGGGCCGACCAGCGCCACCAGACTGCCGGCCGGCAAGGCCGGCAAGCTCACGTTGTGAATAATCGTGCGCGCCCCGTAGGCCACCGATAGATCGTTGATCAGCAGGCTCATAGACGCCTCCCCCGGCTAAACACCAAGGCGACGAACACCGGCACACCGACCAAGGCCGTGACGATCCCGACGGGCACGATCAGCCCCGGCAAAATCAGCTTGCTGGCAATCGATGACAGCGACAGCAGCAGCGCCCCGACCAACGCACTGGCCGGCAGCAGAAAACGCTGGTCCTCGCCCACCAACAGGCGGGCAATGTGCGGACCGACCAGGCCAATGAAACCGATGGTGCCAACGAACGCCACGGCAGTTGCCGAGAGCAGACTGATGCGCAGCAACGACGCAATCCGCAAACGCCGGGTATCGACGCCAAAACTGCGGGCGCGCTCCTCGCCCATGCGCAACAGGGTCATGGCCGACGCCGCGCGCAACGAGAACGGCAGCACCAGCGCCAGCACCGCTGCAAGAATCGCCAGCTTGTGCCACGTGGCCCGGGCCAGGCTACCCAAGGTCCAGAACACCAGTTGCTGCAACACGTCTTCACTGGCCAGAAGCTGCAACAGCGACACCAGCGCGTTGCAGCTGAACACCAGGGCGATGCCGAACAGCACCAGGCTCTCGACCCCCGCCCCACGCAAGCGCGCCATGGCCTGCAACAGCAGCACCGACAAGCAGGCGAAGACGAACGCCATCAGCGGCACCTGCACGCTCGGCTGCAACCAGGCAACACTCACGGGATAGGCAATGGCCAACGAGGCGCCGAGCGCCGCTGACGAGGACACCCCCAGGGTGAACGGGCTGGCCAACGGGTTATCGAGGATCGCCTGCATCTCGGCCCCAGCCAGGGCCAGCGCCGAACCAACCAGCACCGCCATCAGGGCGTAGGGCAAGCGCACATTCCAGATGATCACCTGCTCGGTGGCGCTCAGGCTGTGTGGCTCGAACACCCCTTGCAGCAGGCGCCCCAGGCCCATCCCCGACGAGCCGCTGGCCAGATCGCCCACTACCGCCAGCAGCAGCAACAGCGCCAGCCCGGCCACCAGCCCGGCCCGGCGCCACAGCAGTCGACGGTAGCGCCAGGCCGCCAGCGTCGCGCCGTCTTGCACCAGCGCGGTCACTTGGCGTCGATCCAGTAATGGCCGGCAAGGCCTACCCGCAACAGCTGGTTGATGTCATCCATGGTTGCCTGCGGGTCGACATCGGCGAAGCGCTCGGGATGAATCCAGCGCGCCATGGCTTCGAGCGCCAGGATGTTGAACGGCGAGTTGTAGAAGTCATGCCAAAGGGCGTGAGCTTGGCCTGCCTGGATTGGCCGCAATGGCGCGAACTCTGGCCGGGCGGTGATACGCGACAGGCTTTGCCGGGCGGTGTCGGCTGAAACGCCTGCACCCAGCAACACCCCTGGTGCGCGATTGCCGGTAGCGATATAGACATCCGGGTCGGCCTGCAACACATACTCGACGCTGACATCACCGAGCGCCCCGGGCACCACGTCGGCGCCAATGTTATGCCCGCCCGCCGCCTGCACCAGGCTGCCCAGGCCGCTCTTGCCGGTGGTGTGCCCAGGGGCCTGCCAGACCCCCGCCAGTAGTTCCAGGAAGACTTTGGGCCGCTCGCTCTCCTTGAGCCCGACAACCCGCTCGGTGACCCGCGCCAGGTGGCAGTCATACAGCTTCAGGTAGTCCTGCGCCTGCTGCTCACGGCCCAGCAGTTGGCCGAGCGCTTGCAGGCTGACGCGGGTGTTGCGAATTGGCTGGACGCGAAAGTCGATGAACAACACCGGCACGCCCGCCTGGGCCAGCAGGTCGGCCACTGGACTGTGCTGCGTCGGGCCTTCGCCAGCGATGCTGAATATTGCCAGGTCGGGCTTGAGGGCCAGGATCTGTTCGGCGCTGACGCTCTGCTCCGAGGCTTGGCCAATCAGCGGCAGCTTGGCGATTTGTGGGTACTGCTCGGCGTAGACCTGGTAGGTGTGCGGGTCAAGCAGGCGCATGTCGTTCTGCCAACCGACTACCCGCTGGAACGGATTGTCACGGTCGAGCAGCGCCAGGGCGAAAAACAGCCGCCCCTCACCGAGGACGATGCGCTGCGGCGCGTGGTCCATCGACACCTTGCGACCGAGTACGTCGGTGACTTCAATGGCGCTGGCGGGGTGGGCGAAGCCCAGGCAGATGGCAAGTAACAGCAAGGCATGGAGCGCGCGGCGCATCGGAGGGAATCCTCTTGCGGGGAATCGAAGCGCGGCATTTTAGCGAGCAGGTCTGCCTCTCCGGTGTGCGCAAATGTATTGCTCGGGGGGCTTTCCAACACAATCCATTACATCTTTGAAATTGGCTTTGGGGTCTGCTTCGCAGCCCCCAAAAACCATGGACTCAGAAGGTCAGGCAGATCTTGCCGAAATGCTTGTTGCTCTCCTGGTACTGGAACGCCTCGACGATCTGCTCCAGCTCGAAATGCTTGTCCACCACCGGCCGCAAGCCATTGGCATCGATCGCCCGCACCATGGCCTGCTGCTGGGCGCGGCTGCCCACCAGCACGCCTTGCAGACAAATCTGCCGGACCAACGCCTGCACCAGCGGCAACTGCCCAGCCACGCCGGTCAGAATCCCGATCAACGAAACATGCCCACCAATACGCGCAGCGATCATCGACTGCTCAAGGGTCGCCGGGCCGCCCACCTCGATGACATGATCAACCCCGCGGTTATCGGTCAGCTCACGAACTTTCTCGCCCCACGCCGGGGTGCTGCGGTAGTTGATCAAGTGATCGGCGCCCAACGACTTCAGCCGTTCGAGCTTGGCGTCACTGGACGAGGTCGCGATCACGGTAGCGCCCGCCAGTTTGGCGAATTGCAGGGCGAAGATGGACACCCCGCCAGTGCCTTGCACCAGCACGCTGTCGCCAGGTTTCAAACGATCATCGGCCATTAGCGCACGCCAGGCGGTGAGGCCTGCAGTGGTCAGGGTCGCGGCCTCGGCGTGGCTGTAGCCTTTGGGCGCCAGGGTGAATGAAGTGGCGCGGGCGGTTACCTGCTCGCGGGCATAGCCGTCGATGCCATCGCCGGGCACGCTGGCAAAGCCTTCGACCTGGGCCTGACCGTCCAGCCAATCGGGGAAGAAGGTACTGACCACGGCATCGCCGACTTTGAATTCGCTGACCCCAGCGCCAACCGCGATTACCTCGCCAGCACCATCGGCCATGGGAATACGCCGCTCACTCGGCCCCCACATACCGCTGACCACGGCGAAGTCGTGGTAGTTGAGCGAGCTGGCGTGCAGGCGCACGGTGATCTCACCCGCCTGTGGCGCGGCAGCCTCGCGGGTGCCGACCTGGACCTTGTCGTAACCGCCGCCGGGTTGAACGTAGATGGCCTTGCTGGACATGGCTGGATTCCTTTAATGGTGGGCAAGAAGTGCAATGCAGCTTAGATGAGAGCTGGCGTTGCATGGGCCGCCGTCATCGCGGGGCAAGCCCGCTCCCACGCAAGTTCGTGTTTTACAGAGGCGTGCTTAGGGCGCGGTTTGCGTGGGAGCGGGCTTGCCCCGCGATGAGGCCGGTGCGCTCAACCCAACATGGCGCGCAATGCCCGGCAATCCGCCGCATGCCAGTCCACCAGCTCAGGCCAAGGGTTATCCGGCAAGTTCACCAACACTGTACGCGCCCCGGCAGCCCGGCCGCAGTCGAGATCAAACCGGTAATCGCCAACCATCACCAGCTCGCTCGGCGCCACCTCCCAGGCCTGGGCAATCTTCAACAAGCCATCAGGGCTGGGCTTGGGCTGCGCTTCGTCACGCCCCAGGATGTGCTCGACCGCAAAGCAATCGGCCAGGCCAATCGCCTCCAGCGTGACATGCGCCAGCTCTCGCGCGTTACGGGTGAGAATCCCTAGCCGACAACCACGCCCGGCCAGCTCACGCACCAGCTCGACCGCACCACTGGCGGCGGTCGAGGCCATCGCCAGGTCGCGCTCGTGCTCCAGCAACCAGGCATGCTTGGCTGCCGCTTCAGCGGCCGGCAACGCCGCCAGGTGGGTGAGGATATCGTCCTCGGGCGGGATGCCCAGCGCCTGGCGAATCGCGGCGAAATCATGCACCGCGACGGTGAGGGTGCCGTCCATGTCGAACACCCAGTTGCGCACGTCACTCAGGCTCATGCCCAGTCCTTGCGATGGCGGATCAAGCCTTCCTGGGTCGACGAGGCCACCAGCTGGCCGGCGCGGTTGTAGATGCTGCCGCGGCAGAAGCCACGAGCATTACCGGCCCAGGGGCTGTCGGTGGCGTACACCAGCCAGTCGTCGGCACGCAGGTTGCGGTGGAACCACAGCGAATGATCGAGGCTGGCGATCTGCATGTCCTTCTGCCACACCGACTTGCCATGCGGCAGCAACGAGGTGGTCAGCAGGCCGAAGTCCGAGGCATAGGCCAACAGGTATTTGTGCAACGCCGGGATGTCCGGCAGGTTGCCGTCGGCGCGGAACCAGGCGTACTTCACCGGATCGCCCGGCTTGGGGTTGAACGGATCGCGCTCGGTCACCGGGCGAATCTCGATTGGCTTGGCGCACAGCACTTTATCGCGGATGCGCTCAGGCAGGTGATCGGCCATGGCGCTGGCCAGCTCGACTTCGCTGGGCAGGTTCTCCGGCCCGACTACATCAGGCATCTGCGCCTGGTGCTCGAAGCTTTCCTCGTCGTACTGGAACGAGGCGCTGCAGGTGAAAATGGTGTGGCCTTTCTGGATCGCGGTGACCCGGCGGGTGCTGAAGCTGCCGCCGTCACGTACCCGGTCAACCGAGTAGACCACCGGCAGGCTGGCATCGCCTGGGCGCAGGAAGTAGCCATGCAGCGAATGCACATGACGGGCGTCTTCGACCGTCTGGCTAGCCGCCGACAGCGATTGGCCGAGCACCTGGCCGCCATACAACTGGCGAAAGCCCAAGTCCTGGCTGCGTCCGCGGAACAGGTTCTCCTCGATCGCTTCGAGGCTCAGCAGGTCGACCAGGTCGTCCAACACATGGCTCATGGGGGTTTTCTCCTAGCAAGGCATCACGGCGCTACAGCACTTTTAAGACGAAGAATGATACAGGGTTTGTCATCAGTACCGCGCATGCCCAGCCATTCAGCCGCGCAGGGTTTGTTGCCAATGCGCGCGGTTGATCCGGTACAGCACGTGGGGGCGCAAGGGGTGGCCGGGCGGCAGGCGGGGGTGTTCGAAGCTGCCATCCGGGTCGTGCAGCATGCCGATCGCCTGCATGACTTTCTGCGATGGCAGGTTGCTCTGGCTAGTGAACGACACCACCTCATCCAGGCGCAATTGGGCGAAAGCACAACGCAGGCAGGTCCACGCCGCCTCGCTGGCAAAGCCCAGCCCCCAGTGACGCCGTGCCAGGCGCCAGCCGATCTCTACGGCTGGGCCGAACGGGGCGTCGAAATTGACGTGGAGCAAGCCGGTCATGCCGATGAAGGCGCCGCTGTCCTTGCGCTCCAGCGCCCACAGGCCAAAGCCGTATTCATTGAAATGCCCGCGAATCCGGCCGATCAGCGCGGCCGCTTCCAGGCGCGTCAGCGGCGCCGGGAAGTAACGCATCACCTGCGGGTCGGCGCACATCGCAGCGAACTCGCGCAGGTCGTCATCGTGCCATTGGCGCAATGTCAGGCGGGCGCTTTCCAGGTGAAGAATTGGCGTCATCGAGTGAGCTCCGGGTGTTTGTCCTGCACGCTTTAGATTAGGCGAAATTGGGTCCGCTTTGCGGCCCCAGCAATAGCGCATAAACAACCCAACTGGCACTATCAGCACTGAACCTTACCGCGAACCGACCATGCCGTTGCCGCTGATCTACCACGATGACTACAGCCCGGAGTTTCCCGCCGAGCATCGCTTTCCGATGGACAAGTTCCGCTTGCTGCGCGACCACCTGGTCGACACTGGCCTGACCACGGACCAGGCCTTGCTGCGCCCCGAGCTCTGCCCCAACGACATCCTCGCCCTGGCCCACGACCGCGACTACATCGAGCGTTACCTGAGCGGCGACTTGTCGCGCGAAGACCAGCGCCGCCTCGGCCTGCCCTGGAGCGAAGCCTTGGCCCGGCGCACCGTGCGCGCCGTGGGCGGCTCGCTACTGACCGCCGAAATGGCCCTGCGCGACGGCATCGCCTGCCACCTCGCTGGCGGCACGCATCATGCTCACTACGACCACCCGGCCGGCTTCTGCATCTTCAACGACCTGGCCGTGATCAGCCGCTACCTGCTCGAAGCCGGGCGGGTGCATCGGGTGCTGATTTTCGACTGTGACGTGCACCAGGGCGATGGCACCGCGCGGATCCTGCATGACACCCCTGAAGCTATCACTGTGTCGCTGCACTGCGAGCAGAACTTCCCGGCGCGCAAAGCCCACAGCGATTGGGACATCCCCCTGCCGCGAGGCATGGGCGATGCGGCGTACCTCAAGGTGGTGGATGATGCACTGAACTACCTGCTGGCGCTGTACCAGCCTGACCTGGTGCTGTACGACGCCGGTGTCGATGTACACAAGGACGACGCCCTCGGTTACCTGCAATTGACCGATGAAGGCCTGGCCGCTCGCGATGAAAGCGTGCTGCGCCACTGCCTGGGCCGCGACATTCCGGTAGTCGGCGTCATCGGCGGCGGCTACAGCAAGGACCGCGCAGCCTTAGCCAAACGCCACGGTATCCTTCATCACAGCGCGGCAAAGGTCATCAGTTGTTCACAATGACTGTGGAACCGCTTGTGGATAACCTGAGTGAAAGCGGCTACAGACCGCTAACTGCCTGAGCTACAAAGGACTGGTCATTTTTTGCACAGTGCTTCGACGGGGTGCGCTGGGGTAGAATGCCAGCTCTTTTCCACAGCCTGCCGCCCTCCATGCCTGAACTACGCCCCGCTTCCCCTCCCCTTGTCGCCGTGATCGGTGGCGGCCCTGCCGGGCTGATGGCCGCCGAGGCGCTGGCTGCGGCCGGTATGACGGTGCAGGTGTTCGATGCCATGCCTTCGGTGGGGCGCAAGTTCCTGCTGGCCGGGGTCGGCGGCATGAACATCACCCATTCCGAGCAGTACCCGGCCTTCGTCTCGCGTTACGCCGAGCGCAGCGGCGAGATCGATGGGCTGCTGCGCGACTTCGATGGCCAGGCGCTACGCCAGTGGATCCACGGGCTGGGCATCGAAACCTTCGTTGGCACGTCAGGGCGGGTATTCCCTTGCGACATGAAAGCCGCGCCGCTGCTGCGCGCCTGGCTCAAGCGCCTGCGCGACAGCGGGGTAGTTATCCACACGCGCCACCGCTGGCTGGGCTGGAACGATGATGGATCGCTGCGGATCGCTTATCCACAGGGTGAGTTGAACCTGCGCGCCGATGCACTGGTACTGGCGCTGGGTGGTGGCAGTTGGGCACGCCTGGGTTCCGATGGCGCCTGGGTGCCATTGCTGGCCGAACGGGCTGTGGATATCTCACCGCTGCAAGCGAGCAACTGCGGTTTTGAAGTTGCGGGCTGGAGCGAACTGCTGGTCAACAAGTTCGCCGGCGCACCGTTGAAGAACATTGCCCTGAGCGTTCCCGGCAGTGCTGCGCGCAAGGGTGAGTTCATCCTCACTGCGCAAGGCGTGGAAGGCAGCTTGGTGTATGCCTGGTCGGCGCAGGTCCGTGAAGCGATCAATCGCGCGGGCAAAGCTACGCTGCTGCTGGATCTGCTACCTGACCGGCCTGTGGACAAAATCGCCCAGGCCCTGGCCAAGCCTCGCGGCTCACGCTCGATGGCCAAGCATCTGCACAGCCAGCTGGGGATCGACGGGGTCAAGGCGGCGCTGCTGCGTGAGCTGACCGATCAGGCGACCTTCGCCGATCCGCAGGCACTGGCCGCGGCGATCAAGGCGTTGCCGATCGAACTGCTGCGCGCGCGGCCACTGGATGAGGCGATCAGCAGTGCCGGTGGGGTGCGCTTTGAAGGGGTGGATGAGGGCTTGATGCTGCGCCAGTTGCCAGGGGTGTTCTGTGCAGGCGAGATGCTCGACTGGGAGGCGCCGACCGGCGGCTATCTGCTGACCGCATGTTTTGCCAGCGGCCTGCGCGCAGGTCGGGCGGCAGCGGATTGGCTTAAGCAAGCCTAGAAGCAAGGCCCTGCCCCGAGGGTGCCAGGAACGGCCTCTTCGCGGGCAAGCCCGCTCCCACAGGGATTGCTGGTGTATCAACTGTTTTGTTGTGTCAGCACCGGCTTCGGGTGGAGCCACTTCCCGGTTGTGTCAGCACCTGCCGTTGCTGGCTGGCACTGACACAACTAAACCCGCCCTACCAGCACAAGCCCCTGTGGGAGCGGGCTTGCCCGCGAAGGGTCCTGCACTGACACACTGCTGCTTCACCACCCTCTGTAGGCGCTGAGGGAGCCTGCGATGGGCCGGATCTCAAGGCTTACGCTTACGCGGCCCACCATTGAAGCTCGGCACCTTGCGCACCGCCTTGACGGTCGGCGCCGAAGTCCCCGACTCGGTACTGTCCATCCACTTGCCCAAACCGCGTTTGGCGCTGTTTTCCTTGGGCTTCTTGGGCTTTTTCGGCTTCTTGATCACCTGCCCGCTGGCATCGGTCATCGGCACCCGGTGATCAGGGATGAAGTCTGGCTCTTCATGGCGTGGCAGGGTCTGGCGAATCAGGGTCTCGATCGCCGAGAGCATCTGCACTTCATCGGCACACACCAGCGAGATCGCCTCGCCCTTGTTGCCCGCCCGGCCGGTACGGCCGATGCGGTGCACATAATCTTCGGCGACGATCGGCAGGTCGAGGTTGACCACCAGCGGCAGATCGTCGATATCCAGCCCGCGTGCAGCGACATCAGTGGCCACCAGCACCTGGATCTCGCGTGCCTTGAAGCTGTCCAGCGCGCGCTGGCGAGTCGCTTGCGGGCGATCACCATGGATGCCATCGGCATTCACCCCCTCGCCCAGCAAGCGCTCGACCAACTGATCGACCCCATTACGGGTCTTGGCAAACACCAGCACCTGGCTCCAGCGCTGCTTGCGCAGCAAGTAGCAGAACAGGTCGGCCTTGCGCTTCTTGTCGACCGGCACCAGCCACTGCTTGACCGTGCTGGCGGTGGCATTGCGGGGGCTGACTTCGATGCTCAGCGGATCATTCAGGGCCAGGCCCGCGAGCATGCGGATCTGATCGGAGAAGGTGGCGGAGAACAACAGGGTCTGGCGCTTGCGCGGCAGCGCGGCGTACACCGACTGCAACTCCTCGGCAAAGCCCAGGTCGAGCATGCGGTCGGCTTCGTCGAGCACCAGGGTCTGCACCTGGCCGAACTTCACCGCGTTCTGGCGGAACAGGTCGAGCAAGCGACCGGGGGTGGCCACCAGCAAATCGACACCCCGGCGCAGGCGCATCATCTGCGGGTTGATGCTTACCCCGCCGTAGACCGCATAGGTGGAAACCGGCAGGTTCTCGGCGTATTCCTGGATATTGGCATGCACCTGCTCGGCCAGCTCGCGGGTCGGCACCAGCACCAGGGCGCGGATCGAATTGCTGGCGACCTTCTCACCTTCCAACGCCAGGCGCTGCAACACTGGCAAGGCAAAGCCTGCAGTCTTGCCGGTGCCGGTCTGGGCCGCGGCCATCAGGTCGCGGCCGGCCAGTACGGCGGGGATGGCCTGGGCCTGGACCGGGGTTGGGGTGGTGTAGTCCAGCTGCTGCAGGGTGCGCAGCAAAGGTTCGATCAGGCCGAGTTTGGCGAAATTCATGGCAATACCGTCAGGGGGTTCAGCGAAGGCGGCAGTTTACCTGCGCCAGTACCCTCGTGTCGCGATAGGGCCGCACCCGCAGCCCCACAGACGCGTGCCTATTTGCACATTTCGCCCTTCAGCGGCGCCGGCTGCTCGGGCGCCTTGCGCCACTGCGGCAGGCCGATCAGCACCACCGCGCCGATGATCACCGCCATCGCCACGCATTCTTCGGCGCCAATGGTTTCACCGGCGAAGGCGATCCCGAGCAGCACTGCTACGGCTGGGTTGACGTAGGCATAGCTGGTGGCCGCCGCCGGGCGTACGTTCTTGAGCAGGTACATGTAGGCGCTAAAGGCCAGGATCGAGCCGAACAACACCAGGTACGCCAACGCGCCCCAGCCAGCAGCGGTTGGCATCTGGGTCAAGCGTTCGCCACTGACCGCACTGCCAATCAGCAGCGCCGCGCCGCCAACCAACATCTCGGCTGCACTGGCCATCGGTCCTTGGGGCAGCGGCAGGCTCTTGCTCCATACCGAGCCAAACGCCCAGGCAGCGGCGGCAAACAGGATCAGCGCCGCGCCCATCGGGCTGGCTTGCAGGTTAGAGCCCAGGTTGAGCATGGCGATGCCGGCCAATCCGAGGCAGATGCCCGCCCATTCCAGGCGCGAGTTGCGATGGCCAAACAACAGACCGAACACCAGGGTAAACAGCGGTACCGTGGCCACCGCCAGCGCTGCTACTCCTGAGGCGACGCCCGCATGCTCGGCCAGGGTCACCCCGCCATTGCCGCAGCTGAGCAGCAAAAAGCCAATCGCCCCAGCCGCGCGCCATTGCGGCCAGGTTGGCGCCGGCACCCCGCGCCAGCGCAAAAAGCCATACAACAGGCTGCCGGCGATCACGAAGCGAATCCCCGCCATCATCATCGGCGGCCAGGATTCGACGCCAATGCGGATGAACAGGTAGGTCGAGCCCCAGACCAGATACAGGGCAAGAAAGGCACCGATGAGCAACCAGGGAACACGACGGGAGGCAGGCATGGGGAAAACACTCGAAATCCGTTTACGGGTGACTTAGTTTAGAAAGGGCCTTGCGCAAACTTAAGTTACAAAACACGTTTAAATCACCCACACACTTTGCAATGAATGGTTATTTGCTGCCTTTGCCGTTGATTGCTTGAAACGAGCGAAACCCGTCATGGACAAGTACGACCGCATGCTCCTCGCCGCCCTGTTGGAAAACGGCCGGGCCACTTACGCGCAGCTGGCGCGACAGGTGAACCTTTCACCACCTGCGGTGGCCGAGCGGGTGGCCAAGCTTGAGGCCAGCGGGGTGATCACCGGCTATACGGCCAAGGTGGACCTGGAAAAGATCGGCCTGCCGATCCAGTGCGTGATCGAGCTGCGCCTGGCCAGCCATGGCAACCAGCAGGCTTACGATGAGCTGGCGCGGATTCCCGAGCTCACTGAGTGTCATCGGGTCACGGGCGATCCGTGCGTGATCATGCAGGCGGCAGTGGGGTCGATGAGTGAGCTGGAGGCGCTGATCAATCGGGTATCGCAGCTGGGCTTCAGCAAGACCTCGATCATTCTTTCAAGTGCGGTGGAGCGGCGGGTGCCGTTGCAGCAACTCGCGGGCAATGGCAAAAAGAGCTGAGACCTGCGGTGTCTGGCCTGACGCTATCGCGGGGCAAGCCCGCTCCCACGCCAAGTTGGCTCTGCCTGGGAGCGGGCTTGCCCCGCGATAGCGTGCTCAATCAATGACGCAGCAGCAGCGAGCCTTCGATCGGCACATAGTCAGTGGCCGCGCGAATCAGCGACAACGCCGTCAGCCCGGGCACGCCATACACCACGGTCTCGACCCCATAACGCTGGATCGCTCGCTCCAGCAGCAAGTCGAAGTCGCCATCACCCGAGGCCAGCACCACTTGGTCGACCCGGCTCGCCGCCTCGATCACATCCAGGGTAATACCCACATCCCAGTCACCCTTGGCCGAGCCATCGCTGCGCTGGATGTAGGGTTTCAAGCGCACCTCGAAGCCCAGGTTGCGCAAGATCTGCTGGAATTGCTGCTGCTTGCTGTCGCCGCGGTCGATGGCATAGGCCACCGCCTCGACGATCTGCCCCTGGCGGCTGACCTCGGCCCACAGTGCGGTGTAGTTGAAATGGCAGCCATGGGCCTGGCGGACGGTGTAGTAGAGGTTCTGCACATCGGCGAACAGCGCGATCTTTTTCACCACACAACCCTTGGGTAATCCTGCGAGAAAGGGGTTGGCGTACAACCCCACAAGCCCAGCAGTATGCCAGAGGCCTCAGACGAAGGTGTCGTCGTCAGCGAAGAAGCCGCCGTCGTCGTTGCCGTAGTCGCTGTCCATGAAGCCGCCCTGATCGCCAGCATAGCCGCCATTGTCGGCCACCTGCTGCTGGCCGGCCTGGTCATTCCAGCCGCCCGAATCGCTGGCCGGGGCTGGCTCTTCCTTGATCACTTCAACCACTTCCTCAGGTTGCGAATGATGGTTGAACAGGCTGCTGAGGCCTTGTGCCAGCAAGACCCCACCCGCGACCCCGGCAGCGGTCTGCATGGCGCCGCCGAGGAAACTGCTGGCACCACTGCGCGCGGGCGCGGCGTTGAAGGCCGAAGCCTGCTGTGGCTGCGCTTGCGCGTAACCCGGTGCCGACGGCTCGCGCCAGCCACCAGCGCTGGCACCTGGTGCGACAGAGCGTTGCGGTTGCGGGGCAGGTGCGCGGCTACCGGCACCGAAGATGCTCGACAGGAAGCCGCCGCCATTGCTAGCCCCACGGCTGGCCTCGAGCTGAGCGCGGGCCTGCTTGAGTTCGTTTTCCAGCTGCTTGTTTTGCTCATCGAGGCGCTTGATCGCTGCCTCTTGGACGAGGATCGCCTGGGCCATGTAGTAAGGCGCCGCCGGCTGCTGGCGCACATGTTCCTCGATGCACGCCTGGGCCTGCGCGTCGCGCGGCTGGCTGGGGTCTTCGGCTTGCTTGATGCGGCCAAACAGGCCGTCGATCAGGGTTTGTTCTTCAGTATTCATGGGCTACCTCGTGCGGGCAAGCGGGACATCGGACAGCGTCAAAGATGGGGGGCGCAGGCGCGGGATTCAATCAGCGGGCGCGTGAAACTTTTTTCAGCCAGGCCTTGAGTGGGCTAAAGTTACGCCCCTGCTTTTACAGCCATGCGATGTTGACTGATGAATCCGCTGAGCGTTCTGCGCGACTCCCTGTACTTTTTCCGCCGTCACCTGGCGAGCATCATCCAGCTCTGCCTGCCGTTGATCGTGCTCGAGGCCCTGCTCACCCAGCTGCTGTACCGCCAGATGGGCGAACAGGCGTCGCCGGCCTACGGCATGCTGGTCAGCCTGCTGCTGTATCCGCTGTACAGCGCGGCGCTGATCCTCTACCTCGACACCCGCACCCAGGGCCAGGACATCCTCAAGCGCAACCTGTTCGCCCGCGCCCTGCAGCTGTGGCCGCAGCTGGCCTTGCTGATCATGATCAGTACCCTGCTGATCATGGCGGGCCTGGCGCTGTTCGTGTTTCCCGGCATCTGGATCATGATCAACCTGGTGTTCGCCGAATACCTGCTGGTGCTGCGCGGCTTGCCCGTGGTGCAGTCGATGCGCGAGAGCGCGCGAATGACCACTGGGCACTTCATGCGCATCCTGGTCTGCGTGTTCGCCTCGCTGGCGCCGGTGTGGCTGCTCGACGGCCTGCTGATGATGGCCTTCCCACAGCCACAACCTGGCGTGCAACTGGCCATGGACAGCCTCAGCGGCCTGTTGCAGCTGTTCAGCAGCGTGGTGCTGTTCCGCATCTTCATGTTGTTGGAAGCCGACGCCGGCGCCTGAACTGGCCTGGCGACGAACGGCTCGGTTATGCTGGCGCGATCCGCACCGACAAGCCGAGCCGATGACCCGACTACTGCGCAACGTCCTGCTGTTCCTGCTGCTGATGCTGGCCTTGCTCTGGTTGCTCGCTGAGCACCTGAGCTGGCAGCCCTCCCCCCGCGAACCCGTGGCAGTCGCCTGCCAAGGCCCCGGCAAGCCGCTGCAGCCCGGGCAGACCTTGAGCGTGATGAGCTGGAACGTCCAGTACCTGGCCGGCAAGCGCTATGTGTTCTGGTACGACCAAGGCCGCGGCAACGACACCCGCCCCACCCGTGAAGACCTGGCGTTCAACCTCGATGAAGTGGCGCGCGTGATCCGCGCCGAACAGCCCGATCTCGTCCTGTTGCAGGAGTTGGACAAGGACGCCAAGGCCAGCGACTACCAGGACCAATTGGCCCTGCTGCGCGAGCGTCTGGCCGACCTGTACCCCTGCGCGATGCAGACCGACGAATGGAAAGCCGGTTTCGTCCCCGACCGGCACATCGCCGGCAGCGTCGGCCGCACCCTGGCAACCCTCAGCCGGTACCCGATCGCCAAGGCCGAGCGCCTGCAATTGCCCAATACCGCCAGTAACGCCCTGGCCCGCCTGCTGGAGCCGCAACCGGCCCTGCTGGTCAGCTATCTGCCGCTGGCCGACGGCGGCCGCCTGGCGGTGCTCAATACGCGGTTGTCGCCCTACCGGCCAGGCAGCGACCTGCAACGACGGCAAGTGGCGCACGTCAGCAAAGTGCTCGATCGCCTGGAAACCCAGGGCACCCCATGGCTGATTGGTGGCGACTTCAACCTGTTGCCGCTGGGCCAGTACCGTCGCCTGCCACCGGCCCAGCGCGGTAACTACCCGGCCGACAGCGACCTGCACCTGCTGTGGGACAAGTACCCGATGATCCCCAGTAATGCCGAAGCCAGCGGCGCCGAGCGCGACGCCTGGCTCACCCACTTCCCCAATGACCCGGCCGTGAGCGGACCTGACCGCACGCTCGACTACCTGCTGCACAGTCCGCGCCTGCAGCGATTGGAGGCGCGTGTGCTGCAGGCAGATACGCTGCAGATCTCCGATCATCTGCCGATCACCGCACGTTTGGTCTTGCCCAAAGCGCGCTAAGCCAATCAGCGCTGCCCAGGAAAAGCAGCCCGCCGGAGAAATCGTTCAGCCTGCTGCCCTGCATGTCCCTCGTCTACCGTGGCGACATTCATCCACAGGGACGCAGGCTATGAACGAACCGCAACCTAGCAACCACTGGGCCGATGGTCAGTCTTTTATCGGCAGCATCTACTTGCTAGAGGATGGCAAACGCTACCCAGTCCACCCCTTCAAGACCCATCACGACCTGAGCTTTGGCGTCGATATCCATGTCGACGATGGCTGGCTCAAGGTCGGCGGCAGCGCAGGTCCTTCGTTGTTTCTCTTTCGATTCCATTCAAGAGGCGAGAATCGCTTGCATTTCAAGGTCGCTCTGGCCTCCAACAGCCGCCGCAAGCTGGGTATCAGCGACAATGGCTACCTGGGGCTGTACGACCAGACAGACGAGTTAGATTACTGGAAGCTGCAGCCGGTGGAATGGTCCAAGGATGAGCTGCGCTGCCTGATCCGTGATAATCAGGGTCACCAGGTGAAAATCGAACATGTCTCCGAGCAAAAAATGGCCCACCTGACCATCGGTGATGGTGTACCGCTTGAGTTTTTGATCGTCCGTTCCCATTAGTCAATACCAAGGTCCCCGCAGCTGATTTTCAGCGGCCGCGGGGCTTGGCGCGTGCCGTCGCTTCCGCGACCAAGGGATCATCCGGCCAGTAATGTTTGGGGTAGCGGCCCTTGAGGTCTTTTTTCACTTCGGCGTAGGTCGTGCGCCAGAAGTTGGCCAGATCCTGCGTCACCTGCACCGGCCGTCGCGCGGGCGACAGCAGGTGCAACTTGACCTGCTGGCGGCCTTGGGCGATGCGCGGCGTGTCGGCCAGGCCGAACAGCTCTTGCAGACGCACGGCCAGAATCGGTGGGGTTTCGCTGTAGTCCAGGCGGATGTTGGAGCCCGATGGCACATTGAGGTGCTCTGGTGCCCACTCATCCAAGCGTTGCGGCAGCGGCCAGGGCAGCAGGTTGCGCAGGATCGATGACAGGTCCAACTGGGCGAAGTGACTCAGCCGCGAGACCTTGCCCAAATAAGGCTGCAACCAGTCTTCAAGACTCGCGAGCAGCGCTTCGTCAGACAGATCTGGCCATTCACTCTCCACGCTCTTGTGCAGATCCAACTGGCGCAGCAAGGCAATGCGGGCCTGCCACTGGCGGAGCGCTGGCGTCCACGGCAACAGCGCCAAGGTCTTGCGCCGGACCAAGCCGAGCAAGGCCCGCGCCCGAGCCTCATCGCTCAGGCCAGGCAACGCTTCACGGCTGAGCACCAGCTCGCCGACCTTGCGCTGACGCTCGGCGCGCAACACCTGTTCGCGCTCATCCCAGTCGAGGATATCGAGGGTTTCGACCTGCTCGGCGAGCACCTCTTCGAACAAGCCAGGATCGAATTCGGCCGCCAGGTAGATCCGCTCTTCGCGCTGGCCCTGGCGGCTGCCCAGATCGGCAATCACCAACCATGGGCACTTCATCAACCCATCGACTTCAGCAAACAGCGCGGCGCGGCCGTTGGCCAGGCGATACTCGGCGCCGCCTTCGCGCCGTTGTTGGGCGACCCGGTCCGGATACGCCAGCGCCAGCAAGGCGCCCAGCCAGCGCGGATGCTCAGGGTCAGCCACAGGGGTGACCGGGTTGCCACGCAGCAGGCCACGGTATTGGCGAGCCAGCTGACGAGCACGTTGTACCCCACCCTGGCCGCCTCGTGTCAGCTTGCTTTCGCCACTGAGCAGCGCCAGTCGAGTATGCAGGTCGGCGCCGCCGCCGCGCTGGATATCGCGCTCGCCGAGCAATGCGGCAACATTGCAGGCCATATCAGTCAGGCCAAGGTGCTGGCCGCGCAACAACAGATGGGCGATGCGCGGATGGGCCGGCAACTCAGCCATCGCCTGGCCATGCTCGCTCAGGCTGTCGCGGCTGCCGGGCTTGAACGCACCAAGGCGCGCCAGCAGGTCTTGCGATTGGGCGTAGGCGGCGCTCGGTGGTTGATCGAGCCAGCGCAGTTGCTCGGGTGTCACACCCCAGCGCGCCAGTTGCAGGGCCAGGCCTGCCAGGTCTGCCTGGAGGATCTCGGCGCTGCCGTGCGCGGCCAATTGCTCATGCTGGGCCTCGGACCACAAGCGGTAGCACACGCCTGGCTCAAGCCGCCCAGCCCGTCCGGCGCGCTGGGTGGCGCTGGCGCGGGAGATACGCTGGGTGTCCAGGCGGGTCATGCCGCTCCCCGGATCAAACCGCGGCAGCCGCGCCAGGCCGGCGTCGATCACCACCCGCACGCCGTCGATGGTCAGGCTGGTCTCGGCGATATTGGTGGCCAGCACCACTTTGCGCAGGCCTGCGGGCGCAGGCTCGATGGCAGCCCGTTGTGCATTGAGGTCAAGTTCGCCATGTAGCGGGCACAGCAGGATGTCTGGCCGCTCGCCTAGCGCGTCCTGAAGAGCTTGATGCACCCGGCGGATCTCGGCCTGCCCGGGCAAGAACACCAACAGGCTGCCGGATTGCTCGGCCAGCCCCTGCAGTACGCAGTCGACTACCCGTGGCTCGACGAACTCACCGGGCTGAAACGGCCGCCCCCATTGGATATCCACCGGGTGCATGCGTCCTTCGCTGCTAACCACCGGTGCCTGATCCAGCAGCCGTGACAGGCGCTCGCCTTCCAGGGTCGCCGACATCAGCAGGATCTTCAGCGGCGGATCGTCGCGTAAAAGCTCGCGGCCATTGAGGCTCAGCGCCAGCGCCAAGTCAGCATCCAGCGAACGCTCATGAAACTCATCGAAGATCAGCAGGCCAACGCCTTCCAAGGCCGGATCCGCTTGCAGGCGGCGGGTAAGGATGCCTTCGGTGACCACTTCGATACGCGTAGTGGGGCCGACCTTGCTGTCCAGCCGAATCCGGTAGCCGACCGTTTCGCCGACCTTCTCCCCCAGCTCGCTGGCCAGCCGCTCGGCTGCCGCCTGTGCAGCCAGTCGGCGCGGCTCGAGCATGACGATGCGCTGCCCCGCCAGCCACGGCTCATCGAGCAGCGCCAGCGGCACGCGGGTAGTCTTGCCAGCGCCGGGCGGCGCCTCCAGCACGGCTTCGTGGCGGCTGCTGAGCGCTTGGCGCAGCGCGGGCAATACGGCATCGATTGGTAATGAAATCATGGTGGTCCTCGAACGAGCCGCCGAGTATAACGGCGAACCGGCCAGGACCTATCATGGTCATAATGTTCGATAGCGGCCGTTTGCCGCGATCGTTGCGACTTTCCATCGGAGATTTACATGCGCATCCCATCCCGTGTCATCGGTGGCGTTCTAGTCGCCACCCTGCTGACCCAGCTGACGGCCTGCGGCACGCTGTTCTATCCAGACCGCCGCGGCCAGATCGAAGGCAAGATCGACCCGGTGGTCGCCGCCCTCGACGCCATCGGCATCCTGTTCTACGTGATCCCGGGGCTGATCGCCTTTGGCATCGACTTCGCGACCGGCGCCATCTACTACCCTGGCGGCACTACCGCGCAGGTCGATCCGGCCAAGCTCAAGCCGGCGATCGATGCCGATGGCAAGGTCGACAACGCCAAGCTGCAGGCTATCCTCGAAAGCGAACTGGGCCAGCGCCTGCCGCTGAACGACCCGCGACTGATCCAGCATCGCGGCAGCGTCGAGCAACTGGCTGCCTACGGCCTGGTACCGGCCGCCTGATTCGCACAAGGACTTTGCCGCCCGCATGACCCCAACCGCAGAACAGCAACGCCTGCTGCGCCTGGCCACCCACGCCTCGCTGGCAGTGGCCAGTATCCTGGTGTTGAGCAAGGCCGTGGGCTGGTGGCTGAGTGGCTCGGTCAGCCTGCTGGCGGGGCTGACCGACTCAGCGCTCGATGCAGTGGCGTCATTGCTCAACCTGCTGGCGGTGCACTACGCGCTGCGCCCGGCTGATGATGATCATCGCTTTGGCCACGGCAAGGCCGAGGCGCTCGCGGGGATGGCACAGGCGCTGTTCATTGGCTTCAGTGCGGTGCTGATCGGCGTGCAGGCGGTGGAGCGCCTGCGCGCACCACAGCCGCTGGGGGATACTGCGGCGGGTATTGCGGTGATGGTGCTGTCACTGGTCCTGACCCTGGCGTTGTTGGCGTTTCAGCGCAAGGTCATCCGCGCCACCGGCTCCACTGCGGTGCGCGCCGACTCGCTGCACTACCGCTCCGATCTGCTGCTCAACGGCAGCATTCTCTTGGCGCTGCTGCTGGCAGGCTTTGGTTGGCCGCAGCTGGATGCGCTGTTTGGCCTGGGAATCGCGTTGTACATTCTCTGGAGCGCGATTCAGATCGCTCGGGAAAGTACTGCGATTCTGATGGACAAGGAGCTGCCGGCAGACGTGGGTGAGCGGATGCTGGAGTTGGTCTGCGCGATTCCCGGCGTGCGCGGTGCGCATGATTTGCGCACGCGGGTGTCTGGCAGTTACTGGTTCGTGCAGTTGCACCTGGAGTTGCCTGGCGAGCTGGCGCTGCATGATGCCCATGAGCTGTGCGTGCAGGCTTCAGCGGTGATCCGCCAGCGTTATCCACAGGCCGATGTGATGGTGCATGCTGATCCTGTGTGATTCGCTATCGCGGGGCAAGCCCGCTCCCACGCCAATCGATTTCGCCTGAACAACGTGGGGCTTGCCCCGCGATTAGCGAACCACACAGGATCGACTTCGACTGAACAGCGTGGGAGCGGGCTTGCCCCGCGATAGCGCACTCAGTTGATGCTGTAGCCGCGCCCACTCAAGCAGGCCCCCAGCGCCCGCCGATAGGTATCGGCGACATTGGCCGCCGGTGCATAACTGGCCTGCGCCGGATCGAATCCAGACTGCTCCACCGCCCAGCGATGGCACTGGTAGCGATCCTGATCCTGCTGCTGCGGCGTCTGCCCATAGCTGGGATAGGCGATCACATCGTAGCCATTGCCTGCCTGTGGCGCTGGCATCGGCACACTGGCAGGCGGGCTGACCACCACGTACTCACGGCTATCAGCCTGGTAGCGGTAGTAGGTGTCGGCCACCAGGAAGAACAACGCGCCACTGAGCCAGACCTCCTGGGCATACGACGGCAGGTAAGTCACCCGCACGCCATAGGGCGGACGCACCACCACATAGCCAGCGCCATGCGGCCGGTACCAGTAGCCGCCTGAGTAGAAGTAATCCTGCCCGCGGTACGGCACCTTCCAGTAGCGATCCGGGAAATGCTCGATCGCCTGCCCAGGCCGATACTGCGGCCCTGGGCCCCAGCCATTGCCATGGCCATCCGGCCGCCCTGGCCAGTTATCGCCTGGCCGCTGCCCCGGACCACCGGCCTGCCAGTAGCGGTTATCGCCATTGCGCCGAGGGATGTCCTGGTAATAACCCTGGCGCGCAGGCTGGGTCTGGCGCGCTTCGTCTCGCGAGTTCAGCGGCGAGCTGCCAGCGCTGCCGGAGTTCGGATCCTGCGGTGCGTGCCCACCGTGCCCATCGCCCGGCCCCTGGGCCAGCACCCCCAGGCTGACGCCCATGCCCAGCAAACCAACACCTGCCAACTGCCAGATGCGCGACCTCATGTTGTCCCTCTCGAATACGGCAATGAACCTGCTGGCAGTCTACCGCGACCTCCTGGCAGGCAGATGAAAATCCAGACATGAAAAAAGGGAGGCCAATGGCCTCCCTTTGCGAATTGTCGTCCGTGCTCGGCGCTTGTGACGCCGGCTCACCTCACTCGGTCTGGTAAACCGTGTGTAGCCCGGGGGCCGGCGGATCCTGTTGGATGGCGGGCCGCGAGCGGCCTCCTGGGCCGGTCGCCGTGGACTGATGTCCGGGCAGTGATTCTGGTGATAAAGATACCGGCAAGGCACCAGCAGGGGATTGCTAAGATTGCTCAGATAAATAGCACTTGCGCAATTTTTAACCCTGGATTGATAATTCACCGCAATCCGAACAGAAAAGGCCCCTTTCATGAGCAAACTCGACCGCTACGACCTGAGCATCCTTGCCGAATTGCAGCGCGATGCGCGCATCTCCAATCAGGAACTGGCCGAACGCATCGGCCTGTCGCCCTCGCCGTGCTCGCGTCGGGTCAAGCAGCTCGAAGACGACGGCTACATCTCGCGCCAGGTGGCGCTGCTGGACCGCAAGAAGCTTGGCTTGAGCCTGACCGCCTACGTGCTGATCGGCATGGACCGACATACCCCTGAGCGTTTCGAAACCTTCGAGACTGCCGTGCGCAGCCTGCCGCAGGTGCTCGAGTGCAGCCTGGTTACCGGGATGGACGCCGACTACCAGCTCAAAGTTGTGGTACCGGACATGGACCACTACCAGAAATTACTACTAGGCAGCCTGACCCGTATTGAAGGCGTCACCAGCGTGCGTTCGAGCTTCGTGCTCAATCAGGTGCTGGCCAGCACTGAGCTGCCATTGACCCACCTGCGTTAACAGGTCTTGAAGCCGGGCGTATAATCCGCCGCTTCAGCCTGCCCGGAGAGCACCGATGGATCCTGCAAAATTCGAAGAGTGGATGATGATCACCCTGGTCACCCTCCTGATCGGCTTCATGGGCTTCATCGTCTGGGACCTGGCGAAAAAGTCCAAGGCTGGGCGCTTCGGTACGCTGATCCTGTTCTTCGTGCTAGGGCTCGGGGTGCTGGCGTTTATCATCAAGACCATCGTGGTGGGGATGATCGAAGGCGTTTGAGGGGCAGACTGCCCCCCTGTAGGAGCAGGCTTGTCCCGCGATAGCGCCAGCACTGGCACGACACCTACAGCTTCGCCGCAACCTCACGCCAACAGCCCTGATCCAGCCCGTCCAGGGTCCAATCGCCAATGCGCACTCGCACCAGGCGCAAGGTCGGCAAGCCAACCGCCGCCGTCATGCGCCTGACCTGCCGGTTACGCCCCTCACGAATCACCAGCTCCAACCAGCTGGTCGGCACGCTCTTGCGAAACCGCACCGGCGGATTACGCGGCCACAGCTGCGGCTCAGGCAACTGCCGAGCCTCGGCCGGCAGGGTCATGCCGTCATTGAGTTCAACACCCTCGCGCAGCTGCTTGAGCTGCTGCTCGGTCGGCTCGCCCTCCACTTGCACCCAATAAGTCTTGGCCAGCTTGTGCTTAGGGTCGGCAATGCGCGCCTGCAAGCGGCCGTCATTGGTCAGCAGCAATAGCCCTTCGCTGTCGCGATCCAGCCGCCCGGCCGGATAAATGCCGGGGATATCGATGAAATCCTTGAGCGTCGCGCGCCCTTCGCCGTCGCTGAACTGGGTCAGTACGTCAAATGGCTTGTTGAACAGGATCAGGCGCGGCTCGGCCGGCGGCGCCTTGGCTTGGCGACGCGGGCCGGCAGCAGGCCGCGCCTGGGGGCGGCGCGGCTTGGAACGGGGTGGCAGGGGCATGGATCCTCAGCGGAACGGCGGCTCATCGAAGCTGCGCAGTTTACGCGAGTGCAGCGAATTGAGCTCGGTGCGCAGCAGATCCAGCGCGGCAATGCCGATCTTCAGGTGCTGGCTGACCGCCCGGTTGTAGAAGGCGTTGGCCGAGCCCGGCAACTTGATTTCACTGTGCAGCGGCTTATCGGACACACACAGCAAGGTGCCGTACGGCACGCGCAGGCGATAACCCTGGGCGGCAATGGTGCCACTTTCCATGTCCACCGCCACCGCCCGCGACAGGTTGATCAGCGGCCGCTCCTGGGCCCAGCGCAGCTCCCAGTTGCGGTCGTCGTAGGTCAGCACGGTGCCGGTGCGCAGGCGCTTTTTCAGCTCGTCGCCACGCTCGCCAGTGACTTGCGCGGCAGCTTCCTGCAGCGCCAGCTGGACTTCGGCCAGGGCCGGAATGGGGATGTTCGGCGGCACCACCCGGTCGAGAATGCCGTCGCGGCGCATGTAGGCGTGGGCCAGCACGTAGTCGCCGATGGTCTGCGACTGGCGCAGGCCGCCACAGTGACCGATCATCAGCCAGCAATGCGGGCGCAGTACCGCCAGGTGGTCGGTGATGTTCTTGGCGTTGGATGGGCCGACGCCGATGTTGACCAAGGTGACGCCATCGCCATCGGCGGCAATCAAGTGGTAGGCCGGCATCTGGTAGCGGTGCCAGACCACACTGGCGACCAGCGCTTGGGTCTCGCCGTCATCCATGCCCTTTTCGATGATCACGTTGCCGGGCAGGACCATGCGCACGAAGCGTGGATCTTCGCGCAGTTGCTCAAGGCCGTGGCCGATGAACTGGTCGACATAGCGATGGTAGTTGGTCAGCAGGATCCACGGCTGTACGTGGCGCCAGTCGCTACCGGTGTAGTGCACCAGGCGACGCAGGGAAAAGTCCACGCGGGCGGCATCGAACAAGGCCAGCGGCAGTGTTTGGGCGTTGCCCCAGTCCCACAGGCCATCGGCGATGTTGTCGGTGGCAGCCGACAGGTCGGTGCTGGGGAACACCCGCGCAAGTTCGGCGGCGGTAATGCCGGTGCCGGCCAGTTCGTCACCCTGCTCGACCACATACGGGTACGGGATGTTCTGTTCGCTGACGCCGACTTCCACCGTCACGGTGTAGTCGTGCATCAGCGGGCGCAGTTGCTCGAGCAGGTAACCGCGAAACGCTGCTGGCTGGGTGATGGTAACGCTGTAGGTGCCGGCGACCTGGACCTTGGCATAGGCGCGGGTGGTCGCGGCGACTTCGCCATGGCTGTAGTAGGTCAGGCGCAGCGCGGGATAGCGGTAGAGATTGCGCTCTTCGGCATCCGGTTCGGTGCGATCTTTCAGGTAACGTTTGAGGGCCTGGCTGAGGGCCCCGGTGGCCTGTTCATGCAAAGCCGCCAGACGGTCGACGGCCTGTTCGGGGGTATCAACGACTACAAACGCTTGGCTCACGCTGGGCTTCCTGTCTTCTGACATGCATGGCTTCCATCTTGCCTGCCTTCGCGAGCAATTACATCCCCGCAAGTCTGTTCGCCCTCATCGCGGGGCAAGCCCGCTCCCACGCACCCTCTATAGCCTGTGAATTGCGTGGGAGCGGGCTTGCCCCGCGATACAGGCGACTCAGGCCGACCACACTGGCGTAGCCCGCGCCACCAACGCCTGGACATCTATCCCACGCGGCAGCGCGCCATACACCCGCCCTCCGCCACCCAACCGGCTACCGATAAACGCATCGCTGACAACGCTATTGCCGGCCTCCAGCAGCAATTTGGCTTGCAACGCGATGGCAATATCCTCGGTCAGCTGGCGCGCCCGGTACTGGATATCGCCGCTATCGGCAAACGCGCCCTTGAGATTGCCGATATGCGCCGCCAAGCGCGGATCCCCATGGCCATCGCCCAGTTCGACGAACAGTGCATCGAGCACCCCAGGCTCCTTGGACAGCGCCCGCAACACATCCAGGCATTGCACGTTGCCCGAGCCTTCCCACGTGGAGTTGACCGGCGCCTCGCGGTACAGCCGCGGCAGGATGCTGTCTTCGACATAGCCTGCGCCGCCCATGCACTCGGCGGCTTCATTGATCATCGCTGGCGCCCGCTTGCAGATCCAGTACTTGCCCACCGCCGTCACCAGTCGGGCGAAGTGCGCTTGCTGTGGATCGTCCAACTGATCCAGCGCCTGGCCCATGCGCAGGCTCAGGGCCAACGCCGCTTCGCTCTCCAGAGCCAGATCGGCGAGCACGTTCTGCATCAATGGCTGCTCGCTCAGCACCCGCCCGCCCACCTTGCGGTGGGCGCAGTGATGCGCCGCTTGGGTCAGCGCCTGGCGCATCAGGCCGCTGGAGCCGACCATGCAGTCGAAGCGAGTCATCGCGACCATCTCGATGATGGTCGGCACGCCGCGGCCTTCTTCGCCAATCATCCAGGCCAAGGCGCCGCGAAACTCGACTTCGCTGGAGGCGTTGGAGCAGTTGCCCAGCTTGTTCTTCAGGCGCTGGATATAGAACTGGTTGCGGTTGTCGTCCGGCCGGTGGCGTGGCAGCAGGAAGCAGCTCAGGCCCTTGTCGGTCTGGGCCAGGGTGAGGAAGGCGTCGCACATCGGCGCCGAGCAGAACCACTTGTGCCCGACCAGTTCATAGGCCTGGCCCGGCCCAGGCGCACCCACCGGATAGGCCCGAGTGGTATTGGCCCGCACATCGGTGCCGCCCTGCTTCTCGGTCATGGCCATGCCCAGGGTGACCCCAGCCTTGTGCCGGTCGCCGACATTGCGCGGATCGTATTCACGCGCCAGCACCTTGGGCAGCCAGTACTGGGCCAACTCAGGTTGCAGACGCAGCGCCGGCACGGCGGCGAAGGTCATGGTCAGTGGGCAACCGGTGCCGGCTTCGGCCTGGCTGTGCAGGTAGGTCATCGACGCGCGGGCAACGTGAGCGCCCGGGCGAGGCTCAGCCCAGGGCAGCGACGGCAGGCCATGTTCGACCGCGGTGCGCATCAGCTCGTGATAGGCGGGATGAAACTCGACCAGGTCGATGCGATGGCCGTAGCGGTCGTGGCTGCTGAATTCGGGTTTGTGCGCGTTGGCCAAAAAGCCTGCGGCCATCAGCGGGCCGCCCGCCAGGGCGCCGTAGGCATCGACCCGAGACTCGGCCCAGCCGGCACCGAAATGCCGCGACCATTGCTGCAAGGGTAGGTCGAGGCGGTAGAGGTTGGCGCCATCCAGAGAAGGCGGCTGGTTGGTCACTTCGTGGGTTTCGGCGTACTGGTGCAGGGTCATCGGGGGCTCCTGGATCCGGGTGGGCCTGAGAGTCCCAGTGAAGCACCGCTTGGCCTTCAGTCAAAGTGACAAAAATGCCTATGTAGGAGCTGCCTTGTCGGGGCGCCGAACCGCTGCGATGGGCCGCGCAGCGGCCCCAACACTCTAAAGCCGTGCCACCCGCCCAGAAGGCAACTGCACCTGCGCCACCGCCAGATTCAGGCTCAACTCAAACCGACTGCCCAACCCGCGCGTCGACTCATGCGACAACCTGCCCTCGATCAACTCGCCCAATTGCCGGCAGATCGACAGGCCAATCCCCAACCCGCCATAACGTCGGGTCATCGAGCCATCCACCTGGAAGAAGCGCTGATAAAGAATCGCCTGGTCCAGATCATCGAAGCCGATCCCGCTGTCACTGACGATGAACGACACCGCCAGGCTATCAGGCCCTACCCGGCGTCCGCGGACCTGGATCATCACCCCACCTTGATGGGTGAACTTCAAGCCGTTATCCACCAGGCACGCCAGGCAGCGCATCAGCTTCTGCGCATCGCCAAGCAACTCGTCAGGTAGGTCAGCCGGAATATCCAGGCTCAGGTACAGGCCCTTGCCCAAGGCCTGTCCGGCAAATCCGGCGCGCAAGTCCTGTAGCTGACGACGCAGGCTGAAGGGTACGTTCTGCGCTCGCAAGCGCCCGGCTTGCAGCTCCGTGAGGATGAGAATGTCGTCGACCATGGCCATCATGTCCTGCGCCGAACCTGCGGCGGTGCGATGGTACTGGGCATGCTCGGCGTTCATCGGCAGGGTATGCATCAGTTCCAGCGAGCCGATCACACCATTCATCGGCGTACGCAACTCGTGGGTGACCGTGGCCAGGAATTCGTCCTTGAGGCGGTTACTCCTGGCCAATTGCTGGTTCAACTGCTCAAGCGTACGGCCAGTTTCGCGCAAGGTCTGGGCTTGCTGCTCACGCAAGCTGTTGATGCGGTCGGCCAGGGCCAGCGACAACAGCGCCACTTCCAGCGCCGAACCCAACTGGCTGGCATACATGGTGATAAATACGTTGGGCAGGTAGCCAAGCACCATCAGCGTGTTGACCAGCCCGCCGAGCAGAAACGCCGTCCAGGCAATGATGAACCAGCGCGCCACGCGCAAACCGCTCCACCAGGCGTACAGCCCAGCGGTAAAGATGCTCACCGTGAACAACAGCGCCAGCACCGTGGCCATGCGCAGCGCCACCCCATAACGCAAGGTCACGGCCAGCACCATGACCACTGCCCCACCGAGCATCAACAACTGCAGCAGACGATCGAACCCTCGGCTGAGCCTGCCCAGGCGCAGGAAGTGGCGGGCGAACTGACAGCCGAACAACCCAGCGGCGCCAATGAACAGCGGCGTAGACGCATTGGCCCACCACGGGTTGTCAGGCCAGAAATACGCGACCCCGGCGCCATTGACCGACACCTGGTACATGCCGAACGAAGCGATATAGAGGATGTAATACAGATAGCTGACATCGCGCACGCTGATGTAGATGAACAGGTTGTACACCAACATCACCAGCAGCACGCCGTAGATCATGCCCAGCACATATAGCCGGGTTGGCTGGTCTTCCATATAGGCATTGACCGACCACAGCGTCAGCGGCGCCTGGATCGAGCCTTGGCTGTGCAGGCGCAGATAAGCCGTGGTCGCCTGCCCCGGCTGCATGGGCAGTTCGAACAGATAGTTGTTTTGCAGGATCTGTCGGGTCGCGTAGGGCAAGGCATCGCCAGTGCGCTGCGCCAGGCGATAACCGCCCTGGCCATCAGGCAAATACAGCTCCAGGTGATCGAGCGGCGGATAGGCCAGCTCCAGCAACCATGGGCGGCTGCTTTGCGTGGTAGGCGCGTTGTAGCGCAAGTCGATGCGCAGCCAGAACACCGAGGTCGAATAACCGGCGTTGAGCACATCATCCTGGTGCTGGTGGAAACGATTGGCCCAGGCCGGCGAACTGACCTCGGCAATACTGGCGTTGCCTGCGCGGTCTTCGAAGACCTGCATGACCTTGCCCAAAGGCAGACGCCGGGTAGCGTCGTCGAAATCGACTGCTCCGGCGAGCACGGGCCAGTAGCCCAGAAGCACAATCAGCAAATAGCGCATTACAGCCCCAGCATGGTCTGTCCGGTCGCGTCGCGGCGGCCTCCCTTCCCTTTGAGACGACGGTATGCGGCAGAGCCTGTTTATCGAGTTATCCGTGCACTCTAGCATAGCTTCCCGGGGTGGCCATCAGCCACTGGTAAATTTACCAGAAAGGCTCTAAATCAATACTTTCAAGCCAGAACAAAAAACAATCCTGACCACTTGATCAACAAAATCCACATGCAGGGCGCTTCGCGCAAATAGGTTTGGTGGTAAGCTCGCCGACCATGAATACCTACAGCTCCCGCCCCGTTGTCCTCTGTCTCTCCGGCCACGACCCCAGTGGCGGCGCCGGCCTGCAGGCAGATATCGAAGCCCTGATCGCTCAAGGCTGTCACGCCGCGCCCGCCGTGACTGCCCTGACCGTCCAGGATACCGTCAACGTTTCCGACTTCCGCGTGCTCGACCGCGAGTGGGTATTGGCCCAGGCCAACGCCGTTCTCGCCGACTCCACGGTCGCTGCGGTCAAGCTGGGCATGCTCGGCTCGATCGAGATGGTCGACACGGTCGCCGAGCTGCTCGCTGCGCACCCGCACTTGCCGCTAGTCTGCGACCCGGTGCTGCGCGCCGGTGGTGGCGGCCGCCTGGGCAAGGACGAAGTCGGCTATGCCGTGCGTGAGCGACTGTTGCCGCTGGCGACCATCGCCACGCCGAACCTGCCCGAAGCACGCATCCTCGCCGAACTGCCCGAAGGCACTGCCGACCAGTGCGCGGAAAAACTCCTGCCGTTCTGTAGACACCTGCTGATTACCGGCGGTCACGGCGATGAAGAGCAAATCCACAACCGCCTGTACAGCCGCGACGGCCAGAGCCATACCTGGAAATGCCAGCGCCTGCCTGGCAGCTACCATGGCTCCGGTTGCACCCTGGCCAGCGCCCTGGCCGGTCGCCTAGCCCTTGGCGAGCAGCTTGAGAGTGCCGTACGCAGCGCCCTGGACTACACCTGGCGGACCTTGCGCGACGCCGAGCAACTAGGTCGCGGCCAGTTCGTGCCACGCCGACTGCCCTTGGACTTCTGTTCCTGATTGACGCACACGAGGCTTGAAATGAAGCTACGCGGTCTGTACGCGATCACCGACAGCCAGCTGCTCGCCGGCCGGTTTTTGTCCCATGTCGAAGCGGCGCTCGAAGGCGGTGTCCGCCTGCTGCAGTACCGCGACAAGAGCAGCGACCAGGCCCAGCGCCTGCGTGAGGCCGAGGCGCTCAAAGCGCTGTGCGAGCGCTACGCCGCCGAGCTGATCATCAATGACGACGCCGAGCTTGCCGCGCGCCTGGGCGTTGGCCTGCACCTGGGGCAAACCGATGGGCCGCTGACACCCGCCCGGGCATTGCTTGGGCGCAATGCGATCATTGGCTCGACCTGCCACGCCCAGCTCGACCTGGCCGCGCAGGCCGCCGCTGAAGGCGCCAGCTATGTGGCCTTCGGCCGCTTCTTCAATTCCGTGACCAAGCCCGGCGCGCCGGCCGCCAGCCTCGAGCTGCTGGAGCAGGCCCGCGCCCAAGTGAAACTGCCGATCGCCGTGATCGGTGGCATCACCCTCGACAACGCCGCCCCGCTGGTCGCCCACGGCGCCGACCTGCTGGCGGTGATCCATGGCCTGTTTGGTGCCGACGACGCCCGGGAAGTAACCCGCCGCGCCCGCGCCTTCAACGCCCTGTTCGCTTCCTGATTCGAGAGAGATTTCCATGTCCCGTTCCGAAACCCTGTTCGCCCAAGCCCAGAAACACATCCCCGGTGGCGTCAACTCGCCCGTGCGTGCGTTCAAGAGCGTTGGCGGCACCCCGCTGTTCTTCAAGCACGCTGAAGGCGCCTACGTCATCGATGAAGATGACAAGCGCTACGTCGACTACGTTGGCTCCTGGGGGCCGATGATCCTCGGCCACAGCCATCCTGACGTGCTGGAGTCGGTGCGCAAGCAGCTGGAGCACGGCCTGTCCTATGGCGCCCCGACCGCCATGGAAACCGAGATGGCCGACCTGGTCTGCTCGCTGGTGCCATCGATGGAAATGGTGCGCATGGTCAGCTCCGGCACCGAAGCGACCATGAGCGCTATCCGCCTGGCCCGTGGCTACACCGGTCGCGACGCCATCATCAAGTTCGAAGGCTGCTATCACGGCCACTCCGACAGCCTGCTGGTCAAGGCCGGATCCGGCCTGCTGACCCAGGGCGTGCCAAGCTCGGCCGGGGTGCCGGCAGACTTCGCCAAACACACCCTGACCCTGCCATTCAACGACATTGCCGCGGTCGAGAAGACCCTGGCCGACGTCGGTCAGACCGTCGCTTGCATCATCGTCGAGCCGGTTGCCGGCAACATGAACTGCGTGCCCCCGGCGCCGGGCTTCCTCGAAGGCCTGCGCGAGCAGTGCGACAAGCATGGCGTGGTGCTGATCTTCGACGAAGTGATGACTGGTTTCCGCGTCTCGCTCGGCGGCGCCCAAGGCCACTACGGCATCACCCCTGACCTGTCGACGTTCGGCAAGATCGTTGGCGGCGGCATGCCAGTGGGTTGCTTTGGCGGCAAGCGCGCGATCATGGAATGCATCGCGCCGCTGGGCCCGGTCTACCAGGCCGGCACCCTGTCGGGCAATCCGCTGGCCATGGCCGCCGGCCTGACTACCTTGAAACTGATCAGCCGCCCAGGCTTCCATGATGAGCTGAGCGCCTTCACCAGCAAGCTGCTGGACGGCCTGCAACAGCGCGCCGATGCCGCTGGCGTGCCGTTCGTCACCACTCAAGCGGGTGCGATGTTTGGCCTGTACTTCACCGGCGCCGATGACATCGTCACCTTCGAAGATGTGATGGCCAGCGATGTGGAACGCTTCAAGCGCTTCTTCCACCTGATGCTCGAAGGCGGCGTGTACTTGGCGCCGAGCGCCTACGAGGCAGGCTTCACCTCGATCGTGCATGGCGAGACCGAGCTGAAGATCACCCTCGATGCGGCTGAGCGGGCGTTTGCCAAGCTGAAGTAACCGGCGCTCATACCGGCCTCATCGCGGGGCAAGCCCGCTGCCACGACGCGTCACATTGCCTCGTGGCAGCGGACTTGCCTTGCGATGAGGGCTAGTGTGATCTGCATCACACCGCCAGACCACACGCCAGCAAATCCCCACCTGTGCAGAAATTCGAGTAAAACTTTGTAAGGTTGGCGCTGCTTATCCCATAATGTGCCACCAGAGACATCGGACGCAGCTTTGCAGAGGTAAGTCGATCCCCATGAACCGCGCCGGCCGCGCCCTTACCCTGGGCTGCCTGTTGCTTCTTCAGCCCCTGCTGGCCCTGGCGGAGGGCGGTAACTCGTTGCTGATTCCAGCGACGGGGCGTTGCACCCTGAGCGCTCAACCCGAAGACCTGCAAACCGCCGTCAAGGCCTGCGAGCAAACCGCCGAGGCTGGGGATGCCCAGGCGCAGTACGAGCTGGGTGAGTTCTACTACACCGGCAGCGGCGATCAGGCCCCGCGTGATCTGAACAAAGCGCTCAACTGGTTCCAGAAAGCCTCGCTGCAAGGCCACGCACAAGCCCAGTACCGCCTCGGCTCGATGTTCTTCCATGGTGAAGGGGTCAAGGCCAACAACGTACAGGCCTATATCCTGCTGAAGATGGCTGCGGTCAACGGCGCTGAAGACGCGCTGGACATGGCCGACGAAGTCACCGAGCAGATGCCCCGCGACGAACTCGAGCATGCCACCCAGGTGCTGGGGCAGATCTTCCGCAAATACCTGCTCGAATTGCAGAACGCCGAAGGGCGCAGCCCCTTCTCTCCCCTGCCTTAAGCGTTACTTCTCCGGCATCGGCATCGGGAACGGCATGACATTGCCGGTGTTCTTCGCTTCGCTGATCTTCGCCGTACCCAGTCGCTCGACCTCATCGATACGCACGATCGAATGCATCGGCACGAAGCTGCGGATCACCCCCTCGAACTGCGCCTTGAGCTTCTCTTCGCTGGGGTCTACCACCACCTGGGTGCGCTCACCGAAGACGAACTCCTCGATTTCCAGAAAGCCCCACAGATCGCTCTGGAAGATCTGCTTGGCGTACATTTCGAACACCTGCCCCTGGTTGAGGAAGATGACTTTATAGATGGCAGGCTCAGGTTTGCTCATGATCGGCGTGGGGACACATACGGTTGAAAATGGGCCGCATCATAGCAGACCACGGCAGCCGCGCAGTGCCCCAGCACCCTTGCGCCGCCAAGCTGCACTCAGGCACCCTGGCTAGCAACGACCCTTGATCGTTTCAGTGCTTTCGCCACTGTCAATCAAGGGTTATTCTTGGGTTCACCTCTATTGCCGTCGAGCGGCCAAAAACGACCTTGAACGCACCCATACAACCTCATCGTTTCATCCTCGAACCTTTCGAGGCCCACCGTTTCGCCAACTTGTGCGGCCAGTTCGACGAGCACCTGCGCCTGATCGAGCAACGCCTGGCCATCGAGATCCGCAACCGCGGCAACCAGTTCGAACTGCTTGGCGAGCCCAAGGCCACCTCCGCCGCCGAGCAGCTGCTGCGCCGTCTCTATCGCGAGACCAAGGCCACCGAGCTGTCGCCGGAAACGGTCCACCTTTATCTACAGGAGTCGGCGGTCGAGCACATCGACAACCCGGCGGTCAATGAAGTCAGCGTCTCGCTGCGCACGCGCAAGGGCAACATCCGTCCGCGCGGCCTCAACCAGCAGCGCTACGTCAAAGAGATCCTGGCCAACGACATCAACTTCGGCATCGGCCCGGCCGGTACCGGCAAGACCTACCTTGCCGTTGCCTGCGCCGTCGACGCGCTGGAGCGCGAACAAGTGCGGCGCATCCTGTTGGTGCGCCCGGCGGTCGAGGCGGGCGAAAAGCTCGGCTTCCTGCCTGGCGACCTGGCGCAGAAGATCGACCCCTACCTGCGCCCGCTGTACGACGCCCTCTATGAGATGCTCGGCTTCGAACACGTCGCCAAGCTGATCGAGCGCCAGGTGATCGAGATCGCCCCGCTGGCCTACATGCGCGGACGCACCCTGAACAACAGCTTCATCATCCTCGACGAAAGCCAGAACACCACGCTCGAGCAGATGAAGATGTTCCTCACCCGCATCGGCTTCGGCTCCACCGCGGTGATCACCGGCGACATCACTCAGGTCGACCTGCCGCGCGGCACCAAGTCGGGTCTGGCGCACGTGATCGAGGTGCTCAAGGACGTGCCGGGCATCAGCTTTACCCATTTCCAGCCTAAAGACGTCGTGCGCCACCCGCTGGTGCAACGCATCGTCGAGGCCTATGACCGTTTCGAAGGCCGCCAGGCCCAGGCCGAGGCACCTGCCCGCGATGCTTGAACTCGACCTGCAACGGGCCACGGATGCCGCCGCCCCTGATGACGCCGCCTTCCGCCGCTGGTGCGAACTGGCCCTGCGCCAGCGCAGCGCCGACTCGGAAATGACCATCCGCCTGGTCGATGAAGCCGAAGGTCGTGAGCTCAATCACACCTATCGTCACAAAGACTACGCGACCAATGTGCTTTCCTTCCCTGCCGACGTGCCGGACGAGCTCCTCGACATTCCGCTGCTGGGCGACCTGGTGATCTGCGTGCCAGTGGTCGAGCGCGAAGCGGCCGAACAGGGCAAGGCGCTTGAAGCGCATTGGGCGCACCTGGTCATTCACGGCTGCCTGCACCTGCTCGGCTACGATCACATCGAAGATGATGAAGCCGAGGAAATGGAAGCACTGGAACGAACATTGCTGGCCGAACTGGGTCACCCGGACCCCTACGCCGACGACGAACTCCCTCACCACGATATCTGCAAGGAACACGAGTAACCGCCATGAGCGAAGACCGATCGAGCAACGGGCAAAAGTCCTGGCTGGGTAAACTGACCCAGGCTTTTGCCCATGAGCCGAAAAACCGCCAGGAGCTCCTCGAGCTGCTGCGCGAAGCCCATCAGAACAAGCTGCTCGACAGCGAAGCGCTGACCATCGTCGAAGGTGCCATCCAGGTCGCTGACCTGCAGGTGCGCGACATCATGGTGCCGCGCTCGCAGATGATCAGCATCAAGGCCAGCCAGTCGCCTCGTGAGTTCCTGCCGTCGGTGATCGACGCCGCCCACTCGCGCTACCCGGTGATTGGCGAAAGCCACGATGATGTGCTCGGGATCCTGCTGGCCAAGGACCTGCTGCCGCTGATCCTCAAGGAGAATGGCGACAGCTTCAACATCAAGGACCTGCTGCGTCCGGCCACTTTCGTGCCGGAATCCAAGCGCCTGAACGTGCTGCTGCGCGAGTTTCGCGCCAACCACAACCACATGGCCGTGGTCATCGACGAATACGGCGGTGTGGCAGGCCTGGTGACCATCGAAGACGTGCTTGAGCAGATCGTCGGCGACATCGAGGACGAACACGATGTCGAGGAAGACAGCTACATCAAGCCACTGCCCAGCGGCGATTTCCTGGTCAAGGCGCTGACGCCGATCGAGAACTTCAACGAGTTCTTCGACAGCGAGTTCTCTGACGATGAGTTCGACACCGTGGGCGGCTTGGTCATGAGTGCCTTCGGCCACCTGCCCAAACGCAATGAAACCACTGAGATCGGCGCCTACCGCTTCCGCATTCTCAACGCCGACAGCCGGCGTGTTCACTTGCTGCGCCTGACCCCGATTACCCGTTAAGGAAAACCATGCGCTGGATCACCCGCCCCGGCTGGCCCGGTAACCTGCTGGCCATGGCGGCCGGCGCGTCTACCCTGCTGGCCCTGTCGCCGTTTGACTTCTGGCCACTGGCCTTGCTCGCCTTGGGCCTGTTCTACGCCGGCCTGCGCGAGCTGAGCCCACGCCAGGCCATGGCCCGTGGCTGGTGCTACGGCTTCGGCCTGTATGGCGCCGGCACCAGCTGGATCTACGTCAGCATGAACACCTACGGCGGCGCCTCGCCGCTGCTGGCGATCGTGCTGTTGGTGGCGTTTTTTGCAGCCATTGCCTGGTTCTTCGCTCTGCCCGCCTGGCTCTGGGCGCGCTGGCTGCGCCGTAACGAGGCGCCGCTGGCCGATGCCTTGTGCTTCGCGGCCCTGTGGCTGCTGCAGGAGGCCTTCCGTGGCTGGTTCCTGACCGGTTTCCCCTGGCTGTACTCCGGCTACAGCCAGCTGGACGGGCCATTGGCCGGCCTGGCCCCGCTGGGCGGCGTATGGTTGATCTCGTTTGCCCTGGCCTTGACGGCAGCGCTGCTGTGCAACCTGCACCGCCTGCGCGCGCGGCGGTCGTTCCTGGCCATTGGCGTGCTGTTGCTGGTCGGCCCATGGATTCTCGGCATTGCCCTGAAGAACCACGCCTGGACCCGCCCGGCGGGCGAGCCGCTCACGGTCGCGGCAGTGCAAGGCAATGTCGAGCAAGACCTGAAATGGGACCCCGCCCACATCAATGCCCAGCTGGCGCTGTACCGCGACATGAGCTTCACCTCCAAGCCGGTTGACTTGTTGATCTGGCCGGAAACCGCAGTACCGGTGCTCAAGGACCAGGCCCAGGGCTACATCGACATGATGGGCGGGTTCGCCGCCGAGCGGCATTCGGCGCTGATCACCGGGGTGCCGGTGCGGGAAATCGTCCACAAGCAGCGCCGCTACTACAACGGCATCACTGTGGCCGGTGAAGGCGACGGCACTTATCTGAAGCAGAAAC
This sequence comes from Pseudomonas sp. Je.1.5.c, assembly GCF_051129895.1. Lineage (NCBI taxonomy): Bacteria > Pseudomonadati > Pseudomonadota > Gammaproteobacteria > Pseudomonadales > Pseudomonadaceae > Pseudomonas > Pseudomonas sp. Je.1.5.c. The sequence goes on along the minus strand of NZ_JBCPSP010000020.1, from coordinate 523 downwards.
TGGTGCCGTTTGGCGAGTACGTGCCGCTGCAAGACATGCTGCGTGGGGCGATCGAGTTCTTCAACCTGCCGATGTCGGACTTCGCCCGCGGCCCTGAAGACCAGGCGCTGTTGCAAGCCAAGGGCTACCAGATCGCCCCATATATCTGCTACGAAGTGGTCTATCCCGAGTTCGCCGCCAGCCTGGCCGCCCGCAGCGACCTGCTGCTGACCATCAGCAACGACACCTGGTTCGGCACCTCGATCGGCCCATTGCAGCACTTGCAGATGGCGCAGATGCGCGCGCTGGAGGCTGGCCGCTGGATGATCCGCGCGACCAACAACGGCGTTACCGCGCTGATCGACCCGTTTGGCAAGATCACCGCGCAGATCCCGCAGTTCCAGCAGGCGATCCTGTATGGCGAAGTGGTGCCGATGCAGCAGCTCACGCCTTATCTGCAATGGCGCTCTTGGCCGTTGGCGATTCTCTGCGCAGTGCTGATGGGGTGGGCGCTACTGGCCGGGCGCATTGCCAAGACCGTTTG